>CAYJNU010000022.1:0-35389 GCA_964371005.1 uncultured Verrucomicrobiota bacterium
GCATCATTCTAACTTTGATCGCACAGCCCTCTCTAGTTTTGATCGCACCACGACATGTTTTTCTCCGGCCATTGCCCCCCGCTTCAGGAACAGGCCCGTCCTCCGCCCGTAGCCAAGAGGCCCGCCGGCTTCCGCCACCCGGCTTCGCTCAGACGCGTGGTTCGTCCTCCAAAGAAACCAATCCTTGGGCGATCGCATAACGGGTCAGCGCCGCGACACTGTGCAGGTTCAACTTGCGCATGATCCGCTCGCGGTGAGTTTCGATGGTGCGCACGCCCACGCCAAGTTTGCTGGCGATTTCCTTGTTCGCCCGGCCCCCGGCAATCATCACCAGTACTTCACGCTCGCGCTGGCTCAGTGCGACGGCACCGGACATCCGGCCCGTGGCGGCGACGAATTGATTCAAGGCCGTCTGGGCCACCTCGGCGCTGATGCAAACCTCTCCGGCATGAACCGCCTCCAGCACCCGCACCAATTCCTCGGGCGCGGTGTCTTTCAGCACGTAACCACGCGCGCCGGCCTTCATCACGCGTTGCACATACTCGGGTTTGTTGTGGATCGAGAGAATCACCACCCGCACGGCGGGCGCCTTCTTCTGCAAGACTTCGGCAAGCTGGAGTCCGTCCATGCGCGGCATGTTGATGTCCACCAGCATGATGTCCGGTGACAACGCGGCGGCTTGGCGGACGGCCTCCTCGCCATCGGCGGCTTCGCCCACGATTTTCAATGACGGCCGCTCGGCAAGGCACGAGATCAAGCCGCGGCGGACGACCGGATGATCGTCCACCACCAGAACTCGGATTGCCCGTTTTGTCGTGCGCTTCATTTGCGGCCGCGGTGGCCAAGCGCATCCTAGCAGGTTGCGCCCCGTGGAGTAAAGCCGCGCGAAAGAACCTGGCGGAGGTTGGCAGCGACGCGCGGGCTGGGGTGAGATGCCTCCGCGCGCCCACGGCACCACGGCACGTGGAACGCACTTTGGCCTTTGAAGACGCGGTGGAAAATCCTAAGTTCGCCGCATGAAACATTCGGGCAAGGCTCGACAGGCGGCGATGCGGTTGATCTGGATCACCCTGTTGGTGATGCTGGCCATCCTGCTGGCGGCCCTGATTGCGAAGTTCCTCGGTTCGTTGGTGCTCGCCCTTTCCACGGCCTTGATCGTGGTGTGGGCGCTTTTTGTCCTGTTCACGCTCTACTTCTTCCGCGACCCCGAAGCGCGCGTCCCGGCCGGCAAGGGGCTTGTCCTCTCGCCCGGCCACGGCAAGGTGGACGTGGTGGACACCACCACAGAAACGCGCTTTCTGGGCGGCGAATGCCAGCGCATTTCCATCTTCCTGTCGGTGTTCAACGTCCATGTCCAAAACGCGCCGGTAAACGGCCGGATCGTTTTTTTGAAGCACACGGCTGGTCAGTACTTGAGCGCACTCAAGAGCGATTGCGGTCTGCACAACGAAAACGTCTTGCTGGGCATCGAGGCGAACGACCCACCCAACGAGCGAATCAGTGTCCGGTTGATCGCGGGTCTGCTGGCACGGCGCATCATTCCATGGGTCGAGGCCGGCGAGGAGATCACCCGCGGTGAACGCATCAGCCTCATCCAATTCGGCTCACGCGTGGAGGTCTATCTGCCCAAGCGGGCGAAGGTTTGTGTCAAAGTGGGTGATCGCGTCGTGGGCGGCGAAACCATCCTGGCGACATTCGACTAGCGAGGGACACATGCCGTCGAATCAGACTCCGCAAGCGCCGAAACCCGGCCCGGAAAACGGTCCCGGAGAGGAGCGGCTGAAAATCTACTTCCTGCCGAATCTGCTGACGGCAGGAAACCTTTTCTGCGGCTTCGTGGCGCTGACGAAGATCGTGGAGGCCAACCTGACTCCGATGGCGGATGGCACGATCAACTGGATGCCCATCAAACTCGCGCTCGGTTTCATCCTGCTGGCGTGCATTTTCGATCTCTTCGACGGGCGGGTGGCGCGCATGGGCGGACGCGAAAGCCCGTTCGGACGCGAGTTCGATTCTCTGGCAGACCTGATTTCTTTCGGGGCGGCGCCGGCGTTTCTGGTGCATCGGATCGTGCTGGGTGACGTGTTCGGCGAGCATTACAAGGAGGTCGGCTGGTTCATCGCTTCGATTTACCTCATCTGCGGCGCGTTTCGGCTGGCGCGGTTCAATTGTCTCTCGGTGATGAACGCGCCGGGCGCCGGGAAGGATTTCCTCGGCTTCCCGATCCCCTCCGCTGCCGGACTCGTGGCGAGTTTGACGTTGTTCATTATCAAGCTGAACGAGAAGGAGAAGAACCTGGGCCACTGGGGATATCTGCTGGCCATCGTGCTGGTGTTCCTTTCCGCGATGATGGTCAGCCAGGTGAGGTACCCCAGCTTCAAGTCCCTCGGCCTGCGCTCGACGACGACGTTTCTGAAGATCGTCATCGGGGCGCTGTTTTTCGGGCTGCTGCTCGTGCTGCGGGAAAAGATCCTTTACTACGTTCTGCCGCTGTTCTTCACCGCCTATCTGGTTTATGGCTTCGTGCGACCGCACATCTCGCGGCGCATCCGGCACGAAATCGAGGAGGACGAGGAAGAGGACGATGAGATGGTGCGGCCGGATTGAGCCATGCCGGAGCTGCATCCCATCCTGGTCGCTGCGCTGACCGGCTTTATCAGCGGGCTACTGCTCTCCATCCCGGTCGGCCCCATCAATCTCACAATCATCAACGAAGGCGCGCGGCGCGGGTTTCTTTGGGCGGCACTGATCGGCGTCGGCGCCTCCGTGATGGAGGTGATTTACTGCGCGATCGCGTTCACGGGCTTCTCGTCGTTCTTCGGCAACCGGTACATCAAAGCCGGCATGGAGCTGTTCAGCTTCGTGTTCATGCTGTTTCTGGGCCTCAAGTTCCTGCTGGCCAAGTCCGTGAGCGCCCCGACGCACCTGCTGCCCGCGTCCAGCCACTTGGAGGAACACATCAAGGAACGGATCGAGGAAAAACTGCACCCGCATTCCGCCTTCATGACCGGCTTGGTGCGGGTGATGGGCAACCCGGGCGTCTTGCTCTTCTGGATCATCCTGGCGGCGAACTTCATGTCGCGCGATTGGGTTGAACCGACCTACGCGAGCAAGTTCGCTTGCGTGGGCGGCGTGGCCCTCGGGACGGTCCTGTGGTTCACGGGGCTGAGTTGGGCGGTGTCGCTGGGGCACCGGAAGTTCAGTGAAACAACACTCTTGCGCATCGAGCGCGGTTCCGGCGTGGGGTTGCTCGTGCTGGCGCTGATCCACGGCGGCCACATCGCGTGGCAACTGGCCAAGCACAAGATGTAGGCGACTGCAGTTGCGCCCCGCTCGCTCGACAACCCCTGCCACTCTACTTATCTTTCCTGCATGGCCGGCACCGCCGAACCGCTGATCGCACCCGACATCGAGCTGGACACCTCCACGCGCTCCGACGCGGAGCTTGATGCCGGCTGGCTGGTCATTTGTTGGAACGACCCCGTCAACTTCATGGGCTACGTCACACACGTATTCCAGGTCGTGTTCGGCTGGAACCGCCAGAAGGCCGAGTTCCACATGATGCAGGTTCACAAGCAGGGCAAGAGCGTGTTGACCCGTGAGACGATGGAAAAAGCGGAGCACTACGTCCATCAGCTCCAGCAATACACCCTGCACGCCACCATGGAGCGCGCCGAGTGAGACTCCTCCGCTCCGACAACGACGAGCTCGTCTTCCAGCTCTCGGCAAGCGAGAAGGCGGTGTTGCTCGACGTGTTGAAGCTTTACCCGCGCGTCCCACCGGCCCATCACCGCTTGAGCCGAAACACCCAGACAGAAGCGGACGAAGAGAACCAACGTCTCCTCGATGAAGCCTTGGCTGAGCAACGCGCGCTGAACAAGCGGCAGTTGCAGGCGCTGCTCCAGAGCCCGGAAACCTTCCAACGCGTGGATCGGCGCTGGCATTTTCGCCTGACACGGGCAGACTTCGAGTGGGTGGTGCAGGTGCTCAACGACGTGCGCGTTGGAAGCTGGCTGGCGCTCGGTTCACCCGAGGAGCTGCCTCGTGGATTCCCCGACAATCCCGATTCTGCCCCGCACGTCTTCGCCATGGAGCTTGCCGGGTTGTTTCAGATGGCGCTCCTGGAAGCCGCTGAAGGCAGCGCCGGAATCTGATTGCAGCCTGTGCCATCGCTCGTGCCAGTGCCCGTTTTGCTGACCCGCCGGGTTTGGTTTCCTGATCCGCGCCTCGCCGACGCCGAAGGACTGGTGGCCGTGGGCGGCGACTTCTCCGTGCAAAGGCTTTTACTCGCTTATCGCAGCGGCATCTTCCCCTGGACCGACGATCCAATCACCTGGTGGTCGCCCGACCCGCGCGGGATTATCGAGTTCAATCGCTTCCACGTTTCCAAAAGCCTTACCAAATTGATGCGTAAAGGCGCGTTCGAGGTCACGGCCAACCAGGCATTTCGCGAAGTCATGGCGGGTTGTGCCGAAGCCGCACCCGGTCGCGGCGAAACCTGGGTCACGCCCACGTTCATCGCCGCCTACACGCGACTGCACGAGCAAGGTCATGCCCACAGCATCGAATGCTGGCAGGATGGAAAGCTCGTGGGCGGGATTTATGGCGTGGCGATCGGCGGACTGTTCGCCGGCGAATCCATGTTTCATCGGGTCAGCAACGCCTCGAAGGTTGCTCTGGCCAGCCTCGTCGAGCGACTGCGCGAACGGGGCTTTGGCTTGTTCGACGTGCAAATACTCACGCCCATTACCCGGCAACTCGGTGGTGTCGAGCTCCCGCGAGCCGAGTATCTGAAGCGTCTGGCAACAGCGGTGGAGCTTCGCTGCGCGTTTTGAGCTCCGGGTTGCTGTGCTCATTACCAGCGCCTAACTTGGCGACCGACATAAGACACCATCCATGAAAGCTGCCTACATCACCTGCACCGGCTCGCCGGAAGTCATCATTTACGGCGACCTGCCCGCGCCCAAACCCGGCCCCACGCAATGCCTCGTCAAGGTCACCGCCGTGGACGTGAACCCGATCGATACTTACGTCCGCAGTGGCATGGTGCCGGCGAGACTCGACTTCCCATTCATTCTCGGACGCGATCTCGCCGGTGTGGTCGTTGAAGCCGGCGCCGCAGTGAAGCAATTCAAACCTGGCGACCACGTGTGGGCGTCCAACCAAGGTTCGTCTGGTCGCCCGGGCACGTTCGCCGAATACGCCGCGGTGGACGAATGTTGGCTTCACCCCATTCCCGTCTATGTGTCAGATGAAGACGCGGTGGCGCTCTCGCTTGTGGGGATCACGGCGCACCTCGGTTTGGTGCGCGACGCACGGTTGAAGCCGGGGGAAGTCCTTTTCGTGAACGGTGGCACGGGCGGGGTCGGTTCCGCCGTCGTCCAGATGGGTAAGATTCTCGGCGCGCGGGTCATCACGACAGCGGGAAGCGACGAGAAGGCGGCGGCCTCTCGTGCGCTGGGTGCGGACCTGGCCATCAACTACAAGACGACGGACGTTGCAGCGGCAGTCCAGGTCTTCGCTCCGGAAGGCGTAAATGTGTGGTTCGAGACGCTGCGCGAGCCAGATTTCGAGCGGACGGTGCCGCTAATGGCGATGCGCGCCCGCATGATTGTCATGGCAGGTCGCGACGCGAAGCCACTGTTTCCCGTGGGTCCGTTCTATGTGAAAGACTGTTCCTTGCACGGCTTCGCCATGTTCAACGCCTCCGCTGAAGAGCAACGCCCGGCGGCGTTGGACATCAACCGCTGGCTGGTAGAAGGAAGGCTGAAGGCGCGGATTGATCGCGTGTTGCCGCTGGCGGACGCCGCGATGGCGCATCGGTTGCAGGAGGAAAGCACCATCCACAACTCCGGTGCGCTCGCCGGGAAGATTGTGTTGAGACCGTAAGCCGCTGACGCGGCTGGAGGGAATCACTTCAATCGAGCGCCGGTCTGGGGATCAAAGAAGTGTGCTTGGCGGAAGTCAAAGGTCATGCACAGTCTTTGCCCCGGCGTGACCATGGTTTCAGCCGTCAGGCGCGCAACCAAGCGGTGCCCCGCCGTGGCAAGGCAGACGATGGCATCCGCGCCGGTCTTCCCGACGGTTTCAACGGTGGCCTCAACGCAGTGACCCGCCGAATCCGTTGCTGCCTTCGGCACGAAATGCTCCGGGCGCACCCCGAGGAACACGGGTCTTCCGCTGAACCGAGCCAGTTCAGCAGGCGCGCCGGCGTCGGCGTTCACGAGGAAAGCTTGGTTCACGGTCTCGCCCTTTGCGTTCTGCTCCCGGAAAGCCAGCTTGTCGGCCTGCGCCTCAATCGCGCCGCGGAACAGGTTCATGGGCGGCGATCCGATGAAGCCGGCCACAAACAAGTTCGCCGGTTGGCGATAGACGGCCAGCGGTTCGCCAACCTGCTGGAGCACACCCTCGCGCATCACGGCCAACCGCGTGCCCAGCATCATGGCCTCCGTTTGATCGTGCGTGACGCAGATCATCGTCGCGCCGAGGCGGCGGTGAAGGGCGGCAATCTCCGCACGCACCTGGACTCGCAGGGGCGCATCCAGATTCGAGAGGGGTTCATCGAGCAGGAACACTTTGGGGCGCCGCACAACGGCGCGAGCCAGAGCGACGCGTTGCTGCTGTCCACCGGAGAGTTCCGCAGGACGGCGGTCCAGGCAGTCCGCCAAGTCGAGCATGTCGGTTACCTCGCGGAGTGCGTTCTCGATCTCCGCGCGCGAGTGCTTCCGTAGCTTCAAGCCCAACGAGATATTCTCGCGGGCGGTCAGGTGGGGAAACAAGGCGCGCTGCTGAAAGACCATGGCCACATCGCGATCCTTGGGCTGGGCCGCCGTGACGTCAGCGCCGTCGAGCAGGATCTTGCCCGCGGTGGGCGACTCCAAACCAGCGATCAAGCGGAGCAGCGTGGTCTTGCCACAACCAGTCGGCCCCACCAGCGCCAGCAATTCGCCGGGGGCGATGACCAGGCTAACGCCGTTCACCGCGCGGATGGATTCACTCTTCGTGCCGCGAAATATCTTGGTGAGATTCTCGATGACGACCCGCGTCATGGGAACATTGTCCGGGCTGGCTCGGCGAAGTCGAGCGCGAAGCCGCCCTGGCCATCCGGAACGGCGCGAGGCGCAAATCAAATTGACGCTCGGGCAGGCTTCTTTGCATGCTGCACGGTGCCGCGCGGTGGCGTTGGGCTGCTGCGCGCATTTTCTCTGAGAAAGGTATTTGAACATGAAATTGGACTCTCTGTATTCGGAACTGACTTTGAAGACCAACGCCAAGTTGGCGCTGCTGGTAATGGACGGGCTGGGCGACATCGCCACGCCGGCCCAAGGCCGCCTCACGCCGCTGGAGGCTGCGCACACGCCAAACCTCGATGCCCTCGCCAAGGAATCGGCGCAGGGCCGCATGATTCCGGTCGCACCGGGGATCACGCCGGGCAGCGGACCGGGGCATCTGGGCTTGTTCGGCTACGATCCGCTGGAGTTTCAGGTGGGCCGCGGCGTGATCGAGGCGCTCGGGCTCGGCGTGGAACTCAAACCCGGCGACGTTTGTGCCCGCGCAAATTTCGCGTCCCTCGACGCCAAGGGCATCGTCACCGACCGCCGCGCCGGCCGCATCCCGACGGAAACCTGCGAGAAGCTCTGCACGATGCTTGCCGCGAAGGTGAAGAAGCTCGGCGATACGCAGGTCCTCATCAAAGCCGGCAAGGAGCATCGCTTTGTCGTCGTGTTCCGTGGCAAAGGGCTCGAAGGTCCGCTGACGGATGCCGATCCGAACCGCGAAGGGTTTGCCATCCCCGGCGTGAAACCGCGCGATCCGAAGAACGCCAAGCAGAAGAAGATGGCGAAGCTGATCGCCGACTTCTACAAAGCTGCGTTGCCGATCATCGCGAAGGAAAAGCCGGCGAACGGTTTCCTTATGCGCGGCATCGCACATCAGCCGGACATCCCGTTGTTCGAGGATCGTTATCTTCTCAAGCCGGCCTGCCTGGCGGTTTATCCGATGTACAAGGGCCTCGCTCAACTCGTCGGCATGACGAAGATTGAAGGCCCGCAGACCATCCAGGAACAGTTTGAGCGCTACGTGGCCGAATTCGACAACTACGGATTCTTTTTCATCCACTTCAAATACACCGACAAGTACGGCGAAGACGGAAACTTCGAAGCGAAGAAGCAAGCCATCGAGGATTTCGACGCCGCACTGCCGATCCTGCTGCAGAAGAAGCCCGACGTGCTGGCGATCACGGGCGACCACTCGACACCGTGCGCGGTGAAAGGCCATTCGTGGCATCCGCAGCCGGTGTTGTTGCACTCGGCGTTGAGCGGCACCGACAAGCTGGAGCGCTTCACCGAAACCGGCGCGAACCTCGGTTCGTTGGGTGTGTTTGAGGCGAAGTATTTGATCCGTCTCATGCAAGCGAACGCGAAAATGTTCGACAAATTCGGCGCATAGAATTCTTCGCACGCAAAAAAAACTTTTGTCCGCATGCAGAAAAGAATTGCATGCGGACGATTTTTTTTACACAAACAGGTGAAACTCATGGCGCTCTCGCTAAACAAGAGTAGTCGCTGTAAACCCTCAAACCAAGATGGGAGGTGAAAAGCAATGCCCGCAAAGAAGGCCAAGAAAAAAGCAGCTAAGAAGAAGTAACCCCATAACAATACCAGGATGGCAGACTTGGCCTTAAGCGCCGGGTTTCCCATCCTGGTTTTTTTGTCTCCCCGCACCTCCATCCCATGGCCAAGCTCGTCTTCGACATCGAAACCTCCGCCCTGCCGCTTGATCTCTTCGACGAAACCCAGCAGGAATACCTCTTTCGCGAAGCCGGTAAACTCGCCGAGGAACCGGCGCGTGAAGCGAAGCGCGCCGAGATCCGGCAACAGTTCAACCTCTGGCCTTTCACCGCGCAGGTCGTGTGCGTGGCGATGCTCAACGCCGAAAGCCAGCGCGGCCAGGTCCTCTTCACCGCTGAAGATTTCGAGGATGAAGCGCAGGAAGGCGGCCCGGTGGAATTTGTCCCGTGTGTGGATGAACCAGAACTGCTCACCGCGTTCTGGGACGTGGCGAAGCACTACGACGAGATCGTCACCTTCAACGGACGCGGCTTTGATGTTCCGTTCCTCTACCTCCGCTCGGCACTGCTGAACGTGCCCATCTCGAAGAAGAACTGGCTCGGCTACCGATTCCAGACCGAACCGCACTGCGATCTGGCCGAGCAACTCACCTTCTACGGTGTCAGCGGGCGCGAAGGGGCGGCCCGGCGCTTCAATTTGGATTTCTATTGCAAGGCCTTCGGCATTGATTCACCGAAGAGTCACGGCGTCACCGGCATGGATGTGAACTCGCTGCTGGCTGAGGCCAAATACCGCGAGATTGCTGAGTACTGCCTGCGCGACGTGCGCGCCACGGTGGAACTATATCGCGTGTGGAAGGACCGGCTGGCGGGAATCAAGTGAAACCCGCAGTCCGCAGTCCGCAGCCCGCAGCCCCCGGGGTACTGGTTTGTTTTGCACTCAAAGAGGAGGCCGCCGCGTTCCGGCGACTCGCCACCGGGAGAGCCGAGCTTGAAATCCTGATCAGTGGCATCGGTCAGCAGAACGCCCGGACTGCGGTGGGCCAGGTTCTGGCGCAGGCTGGACCGCGGTGCGTCTTTACCTGCGGCTTCGCGGGCGCGCTCAATCCTGCGTTGGCGGTCGGCGACGTGGTGTTCGAAACCCGGGACGTCGCCCTCCACACGAAGCTAGAAGGCACGGGGGCGAAGCCTGTGAGGTTTGTTTGTTCATCTCGAGTTGCAGTTACGACGACGGACAAAGCAGTGCTTCGTCGCACCACTGGTGCGGACGCCGTGGAAATGGAATCGGAAGCAATCCAGACGCTCTGCCGCGCCCGCGGGATTCCTTGCGCCACGGTGCGGGTGATTTCGGACACCGCGAATGAGGACTTGCCGCTGGACTTCAATCAACTCGCGAAGGCGGATCTTAGCCTCAATTACAGCAAACTGGCTCTCGCCATCGTCAAGTCGCCCGGCAAGATCCCCGCCCTGCTGCGCTTGCAGAAGCATTCAAAACTGGCTGCGGAACGGCTCGCCGGCGTATTGGTGCAGGTGATTTGAACCAGGCCTGTTGCATCCGCGCGCCTTCGGAACGGCCCAGCCCTCTGAAATCGGCATCTCGCCTTGCGTCAGGGAAACATGCTACGTTTTCCGCGAATTGAAAACGCCATGAGCACACTGTTGTTGATTGATGATGAAGCGGACGTGCAATACTCGTTCCGACGGATCTTTGATTCGCCGGAGATCGAATTGACCACCGCGTCAAGCGGGGAGGAGGCCCTCAAGCTGATTCCCAAGCTGCGCCCCGACCTCGTCCTGATGGACATCCGCATGGGCGGCATCAGCGGGCTGGAGACGCTGCGCCGCATCCGGCAGATGGACACCAAGCTCCTCGTCATCCTCATGACCGCCTACGGCACGACGCAGATGGCCATCGAGGCGATGAAGCTCGGCGCCTACGATTACCTGCTCAAACCGTTCGATGTACCGAAACTCAAGGAGATCGTCGCCAACGCCCTCAAGGCCGCGCGCGATATGAAGCAGGTCGTCTCCTATCAGCCCTTGCTCGAATCGGAAGACTACGAACTGGGCATCGTGGGCCGGAGCGAACCGATGCAGCAGGTCTTCAAACTTATCGGGCAGCTCGCCGCGTCCGACGCCACCGCGCTGATCACGGGCGAGAGCGGCACGGGCAAGGAACTCGTCGCCCGGGCGATCTATCACCACAGCAACCGTAGCGGGCAGCCGTTCTTGGCGGTGAACTGCGCGGCGATTCCCGAGCAACTCCTCGAAAGCGAACTGTTCGGCCACGAACGCGGTTCGTTCACCGGCGCAACCAACCAGCGCGTCGGCAAGTTCGAGCAATGCAACCGCGGCACGCTGTTCCTCGACGAGATCGGCGACATGACACCCGCCACGCAGACGAAAATCCTGCGCGTCCTCCAGAGCGGCACCTTCGAGCGCGTCGGCGGCAATCAGCCCATCAAGGTGGACGTGCGGATCATCGCGGCGACGAACAAACCCTTGGAGCAAGCCGTCGCCGCGCGCCAGTTCCGCGAGGATTTGTTTTATCGGCTGAACGTCGTTCGGATTCACATTCCGCCGTTGCGCGATCGGCGTGAGGACATTCCGCTGCTGGTGAACTATTTCTTGAAGAAGATCGCCCACGATCACCAGCGCAAGCCCAAGTCCATTGCGGCGGCGGCGGTGCGGGCGCTGGAGAAATACCATTGGCCGGGCAACGTGCGCGAACTGGAGAACATCATCCGCCGCGCCCACGTCATCGCCAAGAGCGAGGCGTTGCTGCCCGCCGACCTGCCGAAGGAAGTCACCGGACTCGGCTCGGGCGGCGCGCCCGTTTCAACGGCGCCGGGCGAAGCGGCGGCCACTGACGCCAGTGCCCTGGCGCGGCAGTTGTTCCAGCTCGCCAAGCGCGAACCAAAACTGAAAGTGCTGCCCGCCGTCGAGCGCGAGTTGGTGATCGAGGCGCTCAAGGAGACGGATAACAACCAGGTCCAGGCCGCGAAACTGCTCGGGATCACCCGCGCCACCTTGCGGAAACGCATCGAGAAGTTCGGCATCCAGCGGGAGATGAAGATTCAGTAGCGGTCCCGGTCGAGACCTCTAGAGACCGCAAAGTGAAGCGGCGCCGCCAAACCGCTTGCCTGAATCCCACTTTCCGCTATAACCCGCGCCGACATGAAACAAATCTTCCAACCGCTGCTCGATTGGTACCTGCGCTCGCTGGAAACCGGCGGGGGCGCGCTGGTGGCGCTCCTGATGGCCATCGAGAGCTCCATCGTGCCGCTGCCGAGCGAAGTCGTCGTGCCGCCGGCGGCGCACCTGGCCTGGAGTGGTGGCGGGTTGAATTTCTTCGGCGTCCATCTCACGGGCTGGTCGGCGCAAATCGGCCTGGTCATCGCGGGGGCGTTGGGTTCGTGGCTTGGCGCGACGGTGATGTATTGGGCGTCGCGGCTCGCCGGACGACCGCTGGTGATGCGCTTCGGCAAATACGTTCTCATCTCGCCCCAGAAAGTCGAGGGCGCGGAACGTTGGGCCGCGAAGTTCGGCGCCTTCGGCATCTTCGCGGCACGGCTGCTGCCGGTAGTGCGGCATCTGATCGGCATCCCGGCGGGCATCGTTCGCATGAACTTCTGGACCTACTCACTCTACACGCTGGTTGGTTCGGCGCTCTGGTGCGCGGTGCTGTGCTGGCTGGGGGTGAAGATTGGAGCAAATATCAACGCCGGCGAAATGCACCGGGTGACCTTCTGGCTGCTCGGCTTCGTGGTCGTGGTGGGAGTGCTGTATTACTTCCTCGTGCATCGGCACATGAAGGAGAAGTCTGAAGTCCGAAGCCCGAAGAGTCGTCCCGGAAGTGATCGCGACGGACACGAATCTGTTCCAGATTGAACCGTGGCCCCGGAATGAGCGCGTGCTCGCGAATGCGGCTACAGGATCACCAGGTTGTCCCGATGCACAACTTCCACCCGTAGGAGCTTCCGCCCGCGAATGTCCGTTGCGCCAAACGCCGCGATGCCCCGCGCGAACTCGGTGCCATCGCGGTCGCAAATCCGGACCACGTCTTCCGCCTCGAACTCGCCGTCACAGCGCGCAATGCCAGGCGGTAGCAGACTCTTGCCTTTTTCACGCAGCGCCACCTTTGCGCCGTCATCCACGAACAGAGTCCCCTTGGGATGATGGAAGAAAGCGATCCAGCGCTTCCGCCCGCGGAGCTTGTTGGGTTGCGGCACGAAAATGGTGCCCTCGGCTTCGCCAGCGATCACCCGGGCCAGCACGTTCTGCTTCCGTCCGGACGCGATGACCAGCGGAATGCCGGAGCGCACGGCGATCTTCGCGGCTTGAATCTTCGACGTCATCCCGCCCACGGCCGTGGCGCTGTCCGTGCCGCCGGCCATCTTCTCCAGCGCCGCGTCAATGCGTTCGATGGTGGCAATGGTCTTCGGGTTCGCCTTGCCGAAGTTTTCGATCACGCCCTCCACCGTCGTCAGGATCACCAGCAAATCCGCCGGCAGCAACGATGCCACGAGCGCAGACAGCTTGTCATTGTCGCCGAATTTGATTTCCGTGAACGAAATGGCGTCGTTCTCGTTGATGATGGGCACGACCCCGCGGCTCAGCAGGGTGACAAGCGTGTTGCGGGCATTGAGATGGCGCTCATGGTGTTCGAGGTCGTCGTGCGTGAGCAACACCTGCGCGACGTGCAAGCCGTGTTGCGCAAATAGCTTCTCGTAAATCGCCATGAGCCGGGTCTGGCCGATGGCGGCACAGGCCTGCAATTCGGCGAGGTCGCTGGGCCGCTTCTCGTAGCCGAGTACGCCCATGCCCGCGCCCACCGCGCCGCTGGTGACGAAGATAATCTCCTTGCCGGCGCGGCGTTGCTCCGCGATTTGGGCGACGAGCTGTTCAAGCTGCGCGGGATCAGGTTGCTTCCGGCTGTCCGTGAGCACGCCCGTACCGACCTTGACCACGATCCGGGAGATGTCGTTGAGCAATTCGCGTCGCACACACGCAAGGTAGAAGGAATCCCGCGAAAGGAAAAAGCAAAAGTCGCAACGGCCAGCGAGGTCGTGCGTTCATGGTGTCCGCGAGGTCCTCACTCCATGCCCGATGCCCGCCCTGGACGTAGTGGCGCAAGCTTTAAGCTTGCTGCCGTCCTGGCAACCTTCCAGGTTGCCAGTGCATCGCTCGGATCGGCTTTCTCAAGAGGTCCAACCACTTTCGGTGGCCAGCGTGTCGGGGCTGCCACCGGCCAAGCCAGAGGCTTGGTGGCACGAATGCAAGCCACAGGCTCGCGCCACTATCCGGTGCTTGCCGCTCGACTCCCTCCGCCCGCGCCGCCTATGCTATGCCCATGCGTGAACAATCTCTGAGTTTTCTCCGGACGCTCGTCAACACCCCCAGCCCCGTCGGCCACGAAACCCGCGGCCAGCGGGTGTGGCTCGACTACGCCAAGCAATTCGCCGACGAAACCTTTTCCGATGCTTACGGCAACTGCGTCGCCGTGCTCAACAAGGGCGGTTCACCGCGCTTGATGCTCGCCGGCCACGCTGACGAAATCGCCATGGCCGTAAACTACATTGACGACAACGGCTACCTCTACGTCCGCAAGATGGGCGGCGTGGACGCAGCCATTACCAAGGCCCAACGTGTCGTCATCCACACGCGCGGCGGCCCGGTGAAAGGCGTCGTCGGCAACGTGGCGCCGCACCTGATGAAACTCGAAGGCGAGCCCAAGCCGCCGAAGATTCACGACCTGTTCATTGATATCGGCGTGGCCAAGCGCGCCGAAGCCGAGAAGCTCGTGCGCATCGGCGATCCCATCACGCTCGTGGACGAGTTCGACATCCTGCGCGGCGACCTGGCCGTGGCGCGAGCATTCGACAACCGCATCGGCACGTTCGCCGTGATCGAGGCGCTGCGACTGCTCAAGGAATCCGGCGCAAAGCTAGCGGCGGAAGTTTGCGCCGTGTCGAACGTGCAGGAGGAAGTCGGCTTGCTCGGCGCACGGCAAATCGCCTATTCACTCAAGCCCGACGTGGCGCTCGTCGTGGACGTGACGCACGCCACCGATTACCCGACCGTGAACAAGGCGCAGCACGGTGACGTGAAGATCGGCAAAGGCCCGGCGGTCACGCACGGCGGCTGCAACCACCCGGAAGTCGTCGCGCGCATTGAGGCCGTGGCCAGGGCGAAGAAGATTCCGCTCCAACACGAAGCGATGTCGAACACCAGTGGCACGGACACCGATGCGATCTTCTGGACGCGCGGCGGCATCGCCAGCGGCCTGATCAGCCTGCCGAACCGCTATATGCATTCGCCGGTCGAAGTCGTCAGCCTGAAAGACCTGGAGATGATTCCGCAACTGCTGGCCGCTTTCGCGCAGTCGCTCAAGCAAGGCGAAGAGTTCAAGGTGAAGATTTGAACGGATTGGCTCGCTAGGTTTTGGCGTGCGGCAATCCTCTGCCGCTTTCTTGGATGCCCATGCCAAAGCGCCGGAGGACCGGCGCACTCCAAGACGCTGGCGCGGTCAACAGCATACCTTCCGATCCGACACCAACTTAACGCTCATGGCCATAATCTTCATCACCGGCACAGACACCGGCGCGGGCAAGACCGTGCTGGCCACGCTGCTGACAAGGCATCTGCGCGACCGGGGCATGCACGTGGCAGCGCTGAAGCCGCTATGCTCCGGCGGACGCGATGACGCGGTGGCGCTCTGGACCGCAGCGGGCAAGGTTCTGGCGCTCGATGAAGTGAACCCATGGCATTTCCGCGCAGCGCTCGCCCCCGTGCTAGCGGCACGCCGCGAAGCGAAGCAGGTTCGACTGGCAGAGGTGGTGAAGCACATCCGCCGAGTGAGCCGGGACTTTGAAGTCGTCGTGGTGGAAGGCGCGGGTGGCTTGCTGAGCCCGCTGGGCGAGGATTTCGCGTCGCGCGAACTCATCGTGGCGCTGAAGGCCGCGCCCATCATCGTCTCGCCGAACCGGCTGGGGGCGGTGAACCACATTCGGCTCACGCTCGAAGCGTTGCCGGCGCGATTGGCAGCTCGCGCGCAGGTAGTGTTCTTCGATTTGCCCAAGCCCGACAGCGCCACGCGCACGAACGCCGCGTTGCTGGGCGAGTTCGTCGAGCCTCTGCGGATTCACCAGTTTCCGTGGTTGGGTGCGAAGGTCCAGCTCAACGGGATTCCGCTGCGTGGTCGTCTGCGAGTCGTCCTGCAAAACCTGGCCCGCTGCGAGTAAAGGCACTTGGAACGTTGACAGGAATGGATGGGAGGCGTATTCAGCCAGCGCAAGATCGAGATGACAGCCACACTCAAATACTGCGTCACAGCGTTTGTCATTATGCCCGGCGGTGCCTTCACCCTCGGCGCAATGTGTTACAGAGGACCTTGGGCATTTGTTCTGGTAGCAGCATGGATCGGCGTGAGCATCTTCCTGCTGACCAAGATCAGATGCCCGGGTTGTGGCGGCAGAGTCTATTCCCCTTTCGGCATGGATCCGTTTAGCGCGCGTTTCTTTAAGTCCTACAAGTGGGGCGCCATTCCTGTTCGTTGCCCGAAGTGCGACCGTTCTTTGACGCACAATTCCGTTTGAGTTCTTGCCGAAAGCGACAGATCTAACGCAACTCGCCTCGGCACAATCCCCGCCCATTACTGAAGGCTGGACTCAGGCCGCTCTTTCAGGCTGCACGTTGCCACCTTCTTGGTAGAAAACGAAGCCCGTTCTCGGCATTCGGACGCCTTCGAATGATTCAATCTCCTGGGTCTCTGCGACAGAAAGACTCAGTGGGTCGTCCTCATCGTTGAGCACGATATCACGCAAGTGAGCATCTTCCCGCACAAGCTCAGTTGCCCGTGATTCTGCGTCGGATAGACAGAAAGCCTCAACGAAGACGTTGGTGTAGAATCCCAACTTCTTCTGAACCCCTTCGACTTCCGTCAGCAAGTTCTGGCCGTCGACAAGGACTCGGTATTTCTGCATAGCGGAGTGACGAACGCTATTTCAGCGCCGCCCAGACGCGGTGGACGTCATCGTGGTCGTCCAGTTCCTGGAGGAATTCACCCACTTCGGCGCGCTGGGTTTCGTTCAACTCCGGGAATTGTTTCGGCACGTAGCCGAGTTCGCTCGTCACCACGGTCCAGCCGTTTTGCGAAAGCCATTTGGAAACCGCATGGACGGCGGTGCGGTCGCAGACGAACCGCGCGCCCGCCACGCCTTCGGGGATGTCGTCGTTCTGGTCGCGCGTGAGCGGCTCGACTTCGTTCGCGCCAGCTTCGATGCCCGCGGCTTCGAGGTCCGCCTTCGGGTCGGGATGATGCGCTTCGACGAGGCCGACGTGATCGAACAAGAACTTGTTGCTGCCGGCGTTGCCGAGCTGGCCTTTCTTGAACAGATTGCGGACCTCCGGCGCAGTGCGGTTCACGTTGTCGGTGTACGCCTCGACGATGAGCGCGACCTTGTGCGGCGCGTAGCCCTCGAAGACGACGTGCTCCATGACGAGCTTCTCATCTCCGAGACCCGCGCCCTTCTTGATGGCGCGCTCGATCACGTCGCGGGCGACGCTCTCTTTGCGCGCCTTCTCGACGGCGGCGAAGAGGCGGGCATTCATCGCGGGATCTGCCCCGCCCATCTTGGCGGCGACAGAGATTTCGCGGACGATCTTGCTGGTCGCGCGGCCCTTCTTGAGCCCGGCGACCAGACGTTTGGCATGCAACCATTGACGACCCATGCGCGGAGGATAACAGAAGGGCGGCGGCGGTTTCAATGCTGGGTCGAACGATCCAAGGACTCCCTGCCTGGCGCATGCCAGAGTCGCCTCGGAGCATGGTCACCCATCAGCGTATCAACCGTTGCACGACGTGCCGAAGGCTCAGTCCTTGCACGACGATCGAGAACACGACGAGGATGTAGGTGACGGCGAGGATGATCTCGCGGAATTGCGCCAGGACGGGATACAACGTTTGCCGCGCTTCGGGCGTCAGGCCCAACACGATCTCCGTCGTGGTCGGCACCCAGATTCCTCTCGTGTCTTGAACCCAGTTGGCCTGGTTCAGCAGCGGCGAGAGCACCGGCGGAGGCAGCCTGAGGCCGCGCAGGAACGCCTCCAGGTCAGCCGGCTGCGAGCCGCCGAAGAACCAACGGGTCTGCAAAGTAAAACCGTTGGCCATCGAGATGAACAACGTCGGGCGTTCCACGGCAATCCGGAGACGTTCCAGTCGTCCCCACGCTGGCGTATCGCTGGTTGGCGCGTTCGGAGATGCCTCCACCAACGTCTTGTGCGGTCCCCGCGGCGTGACCAGAAAGAGCGCCAGCCACAGCAACGCCGCGAGACCGGCGAGCAACAACAGCACCGTCAGCGCGCGCCCGGCTAACCCATGTGACATCTGCTTGAACATATTACGTGGAGCATTCCGAGATTCTTGCTTGCGACCCGAGAACTTGAATTCGGACTCCGCGCGAGAAGTTAGGTTGAGCCTCCCAAGCCTGCAAATCCTTTCCACCTCTCCACCTGAGGCGGTCGGAACCCACAACCACTTTGGCGCTTCGGCGACCGAACCCGGCCTTTACTGTTTCAGACCTGCGGCCAGCAGGACCAGCGCACACAAATAGAAACTGTAAGTCACCAGCAGCACAATACCCTCCTTGCGACTCACCTTCCGGTCCGTCCATAGCATCCACAGCAGCAAACCGAAGATCACCAGCATGGCCGGGAAGTTGAAGACCTGCGTGGCCCGGCTCATCCGCACGTCGGCCAGCACGGCCGCCGTGCCGACCACGAAGGTGAGATTCGCGATGTTGGCCCCCAGTACATTGCCCACCGCCAGATCGGAAACGTTCCGGCGCGTGGAGGTCAGCGCGGTGACGAGTTCCGGCAGCGACGTGCCCACCGCCACCACCGTCAGGCCGACGATCATGTTGGGGATGCCCAACGCACCGGCCAGGTTCACCGCGGCATCCACCAGCAACCGGCTGCCCACGACCACGATGCCCGCGCCCAGGAGAAACTGCGCAATGCTTCCGGCCTTGCCCTGAAACCAGGCGAACCGCCCGGCCGCGGATTCCCCGATCGCAGTTGCCTCCGCCACGTCCGCGGGCTTCGTGTCACGCGCGTGCTGGACGAAGTCGTACACGAAGTAAACGAGGCCGCCCGCGAGGAGCACCACGCCCTGCCAACGCGACAGGGTCAGGTCCAGCGTCATCAAGCACAGCAGAAATCCGAAGCCGAACATGGCCAGCAGCGGGGTGCGCAATCCCCGAAAATGCACATCGATGTGCTTGCACGCGGCCGTGACTCCCAGGATGAGCCCGATATTGCAGACGCACGACCCGACGGCGTTGCCCAGCGCCAGTCCTGAGGCATCCCGGCTGCCGGCCATCAGCGACACCACCAGTTCCGGCGTCGTCGTGGCCAGGCTTACGAGCGTCGAACCGATGACCACGCGCGGCATCCGCAGAAATGCAGCGAGGCGCAGGGCCGCGGCCACAAACAAGTCGCCGCCCTTGACCAGCAGGGCCAACCCAATCAACAACAAGATGATTTGCGTGGACATGACAACGCCGTTTTCGCGGTCGATGGCATTTACGGACTCCGCGACAGTCTTTCGCCGGTTTCTGAATCGGGCTGACGCCGCCGCTGCGGCTGGCGAACTATGGGAGGGGATTCACGTCGGCGCAAGCCGGCGCTGTGTCGCCACCGTGTCGCAACGGACGTGGGTCTGCCCTGACACCCCGGCGTAGAGAGCGGACTCACGTTGATGGCGGCTTGGGATGAGCAGTACCGGGATCGGGCATCGGGCGTTGGGATACGCGACGATGCGCAAGCTCAACGCCTCATTCCGTCGCCAGAAACGGTGGCATCGGGCAATCCAGCGAGTCGGCCACCGCGCGGAGCATCTCGGCTTCGCGTTCCTGGATGACGCCATCCGCGCCCACGACTTGCACGCAGGCTTCGAGCAGGTTCTTCTTGATCTGCGGCACGGCGAGCGCCAGACGGTTCAACGCGGTGTCCACCTGACCCAGACCGCATTGCGCCCGAGGCAATAGCGGGATTTCGTCCGTCGCGCGCAGGTAGGGCACGCCTTTGCGGAACGCGCGTTCGGCTTCCGCCGGATCGCCGCTGCCGACCTGTGCGAGCGCGGACAGCAGCACGCCGCAATGTGGAACGAGCGGGCGGAGCGTGTAGTACTGCGCGACTGGCGGGCGCGTCCCCTCGAATTGCGGCGCGAGATGGCGGCGGACGATCTTCTGCAAGACGTATTCCAGCAAATCAATCTGCCGGTCGCTCTCGATGAGCCATTTGAGAGCGCGCGAAAACTGCGCGTATTCGGCGGGCGTCATCACACGCAACCCCGGGATCGCGAGGTCCGCGAGCGGGAGCCGGGCGCGTGTTGCCACCTTGGCCACGTCCGGCGCGAGGGCGACGATCTTCTCCTGAACCTTCGCGCCAGCCAGTTGACCGAGCTGCTGGAGTTGGGTTTGGCGCAACGCCGGATCGTCGCTCAGGAGCATCGCGTAGATCAGGGCCATCGCGCCGATGGGTTCGCGCGCGGCGGCGCGGACACTCTCAGGGAGGGAATTGCGCAATTGCTCGGCGTATCGGAGATGGAGCGTTGTGGGCTGGCCCAGGCTGGGCATCACCGATTGCGAGCGCACGTTCTGGGGCGCGAAACCGGCGGCAGCGAGGGCCGCTGATCCTGGCATACCCGGAATGATCGGCGGGAAACCCTTCGCCCGAGGACGTCGCCCCAGGATTGCATCGGCGGCTTCGTCTGCGGAAACCTGCAACGGCACCCTCGGGAACTTGCCGTCCCAATTCGGCTCAATTGCCTTGATGCGCTGCTCGAGCGGCGGGTGGGTGGAGAACGCGCCGAGGAATGACGAACCCATTGCGTTGCCGAAGAACATGTGGCTGGCTTCCGCCGCGTGATCGTTTGTGATCCGCGAGCCGGTCGCCAGCCCGCCGATCTTCTGCAGGGCACCCGCCAGGCCGGAGGGATTGCGGGTGAACTGCACGGCGGAGGCATCGGCCAGGAACTCGCGTTGACGGCTGATGGCCGCCTGGATCAGATGGCCGAAGAACACGCCCACCCAGCCGATGATGATCAGCGCCAGGCCGAGCAGCGGGAGCGGATTCTTCCGGCCGCGCGTGTGCAGGAGGAGGCGCCCAATGATCGTGAGGCAGACGATGCCGAAGAGGATGCCCATGAGGCGCAGATTCAGCCGCATGTCGCCGTTGAGGATGTGGCTGAACTCGTGGCCGATGACGCCCTGGAGCTCATCGCGCGTCAGCAGCTTCATGCAACCGCGCGTCACGCCGATGGCGGCGTCGCTGGGCGTGTGGCCGGCGGCGAAGGCGTTGATGCTCTCCTCTCCGTCCATCACGTAGATTTGCGGCACGGGCACGCCGGACGCGAGGGCCATTTCCTCGACGACGTTCCGCAACTTCTGCTCGTCGGGATCGTCGGTGTTCGGGTTCACGAGCCGGCCGCCCATGGAGGTCGCCACGGCGCTGCCGCCGGCGGAGAGCGACGAGAGCCGCCACGCGCTGCCGCAGAAGACCACCGCCAGCGTGCCCAACACGGCGTAGCTGAAGATGTCCGGATTCCAGAGCTGGATCGAGCTGCCGCGCTCGGCTTCCAACTGGACGCGGCGATGCCGCGACTGGTTGGCCGACACGCCGGCGAAGATCACCAGGCATGCCAGATAAACCGACGCAATGATGCAGACCACCGCCATCAAGAAGTAAACCACGAGCATCTTCGTGTTCCGGCGGGCCTTGTCTTGTCGTTCAAAGAAGTCCATTCAAAAAGGTGCTGCCGAGAGCTTGTCAGGTTCTATGGGTTGATTTGCTGGTCGTTCGCCCGGGCGTTGGGCGTGCCGCCAACGGGTCGTGAATATGATGGCCCAGAGTGAGAGCAAGGCTAGGCCTATCCCGAAGGGCCTATAGCTGCTCTCCGGTTCGACAATCGCCCTCGTCGGGTCTGTGGGATGCCGGAAGGCCATGAAGCGAGTGCCGACTGGATACCGATTCACCAGCGCGAATGTTGATGGGTATCCAGGCAAGAAGAAGAAGCGGTCGGACTCGAAGCGACGACCGTTAACTTCATAGGCGTATCGGAAATCAATATCCTGCGAGCGCCAGATTGTTCTCCATTTGTTGTGGATCGGCACCTCCGCGTCAAATGTCAGCGACAGTCGGGTGACAGTTGCTTCCACCCTCGGCCAGCGGCTGCATGCACGGGTTTGCAGTGCGTGCCACACCCCGAACGCAAGGCATCCGAGCCCCAGGCTTAAGAGGAGTCCGAGGAGCAATCTGAGGTCTCGGCGTTCTTTTGGTTGGCGAACCATAGCTGCTTCCATCTAGCAGTTTGATCTGCCGGCGAGATGTCCGGCTCCCGCCATCACGAAGAAGACGATGAGCAACTTCGTGTTCCGGCGGGCCTTGTCTTGTCGTTCAAAGAAGTCCATTCAACAACGTGCTGCCCGCTTCCAGCCGGCAGTTCTCTATTTCCGTTTCAACTGAACCAGATGTTTCCCGTCAGGTAGTCGCCCAAGCCTGCAACAACCAAACCGAGCAAAGCGATCCCAAACGGCTTGGCCGTGGGCCTGAAGTTCAGCGCCAGGAACACGATATCCACCAACGGGACAAACAGACAGCCAAAGAACCACCCGAGGCCGCGCTTGAATGCAACGGCAAGAAACATGGCTTCGCCCACCAGGGCCGCAGTCAGGCCCAATACGACCAAGATGTTCCCGATGACGGTCATTGGGCGTCCTCGGTCTCCGCACGGTTCAGTTCAATTGGTTTCATGTTCTGAAATACAGCCACAGTCCAAGCCCAATCACGGCAGCACAAAACAGCAACCCAACCATTGCCGTGGCCTCTGCTGTCAGGAAGACCTGCTGTCCGCGCAGGTGATAAAGACCAAACTTCCGGAGCCGTTTCTTTGGCACATCGCTCGAGAGTGGCTCGCACTGCCAGCGCCCCAACGAGACCAGCGGCACCACGATGGAACCGACGTAGTAGGCCACGACCTGAAACACCAACTCCAGTATCGGCCGAACGATGATTTCACCGATGAAGCTCGCCGGCATGGGTGATGGCGTTTGAGAATGGCCTCGGAGAGGCCGGACCTGAATAGCCGCAGGTGAAACCTGCGGATGGACGAACCAACGAATTGTACGACCCCGCAGGGGTCGAACGCATTGGCGTGCCGTCCCGTGGGTTGTCACCCACGGCTATTAACGTGTCATCCCTGCGGGATGAAGGCGTCGTCGCGAATCTGCGCCGCTTCGTGTTCCGGCGGGCCTTGTCCTGTCGTTCAATGAAGTCCATTCAACTGCGCGCTCCCGGTCGCTTCGCGTCGGATGGATGATCCGAGTTGTTTGTCTTCGCCTCCGGCAACTGCCCCAGATCGCGAAGGCGATCGTGGCTAAGCACCATCGTTCCTCCCTCTCTCACAACGCTTGCACTGTACGCGCCCGTCAAGCCGAGCCGACAGCCATTTACCGCACTGTGGGCAGAGCAATCCGAAGTACTTGTGAAGGTGGTCAGAAAGCAGCCACAGCGGGATGAACACGATGCACCCAACCAAAAAGAAGACGGGGACGCCCACGAGTACCAAGGTCGTCGAAATGTGCTCAGGAACTGGTACGTTCTTTCCCACGGCGACGAGCAGGGCAATCTCGAAAGCGCAAAGGACAGAACCCCAGAGCAACATTGTCCTCTGGAACCTGCGGAAGCTGACCTGCAATTCAGATTTGTTGTCGCGCATAAGCCTCTTGATCTGCTGCCAAACAACTTTCTGCCAACAAGCTTCCGGCAGCACGCTGGGTTAAAACTGCACCTTCGGCGCTTCGCGCTCCTCGGCCTTTTCAACGACGAACAGTTCGGCGGCGGCGAAATTGAACATGCCGGCGATGATGTTGCTGGGGAACACCTCGCGCTGGGTGTTGTAGCCCATCACGCTGTCGTTGTAGGCCTGCCGGGCGAACGACACCTTGTTCTCGGTCGAGGTCAGTTCCTCCATCAGGCGGGCCATGGTCTGGTTCGCCTTGAGGTCGGGATAGGCCTCGGACAGCGCGAACAGGCGGCCCAGCGTCCCGGTGAGCGTGCCTTCGGCGGCGATGAGCTGCTTCATCGCGGCGGGGTCGGCCGGGTTGGCGGTGACCTGGGTGTTCGCCTGCGACGCGGCGTTGCGCGCGGCGATGACGGCCTCGAGCGTGCCGCGCTCGTGCTTGATGTAGCCCTTGGCGGTCTCGACGAGGTTGGGGATGAGGTCGTAGCGGCGCTTGAGCTGCACGTCAATCTGCGCCCAAGCGTTCTTGAACCGGTTGCGCAGGGTGACGAGCTTGTTGTAGATGCCGATGATGGTGACTCCGACCACCATCAACACCGCGAGCACCACGAGTCCGATGAACATCATTGATCCGAATACCATAGCGTTTCCTTTTGTTTACGTTGGTCCAAGTCCTACGGCAAAGGGCGGGCAGCGGCAATTACATTTTGCCGGAGGGTTTATACGCGCAGGCCCGAAAACCGCGTGGGGGAACGTGACGGTCCGGGGAGAGAAAGAACTGAGGCAGGAAAATTGTTGGCAGGAAAATAGAGAGGGCTGACAGGTAGATTGGTGACCGGAAAATCCTGATCCCATTTTCTTGCCAGCAATCTTCTTGTCCAAGAGTGTTCCGCCGGGACGGCATCCGCGTGCAGCCGGCATCCTGGCGGTTGGACCATCGCAAGCCGGAGGCTTGAGGCGTCTTCCGCAGGCTTGGCAGACACGTTCTGAACCTGCCCGCGCGAGTCCGGCTCATGAAAATCCGCGCTGACTCGCTTTGCCCCTTGCTCCGACACCGGAATGGGCGGAGACTTGCGGTGCAACACAGCAACACCAAGCCAATCACTCATGCGATTCACGGCGGCTCAAATTGCGGAACGAATCGGAGGCGAGGTCCGGGGCGACGGAGCGGTCGAGTTGACCGGCCTCGCGCCCGCCGATCACGCCCGTCCGGGCGATCTCACCTTCGCTGAAACCCCCGACTATCTCGCGACGGCGGAGGCCAGCCAGGCCGCGGCCATTCTGGTGACCGGCGACCCGCCTGCTTCCGCGAAAGTGCTCATCCGCGTGCCCAATGCGCGCGTAGCCATGGCGAAGGTGTTGGCGATCTTCTTCCCGCCGGATGACTTTCCGTGCGGCATCCACCCGGACGCGGCCATCGCCGACTCGTCGACGGTTGATCCGACGGCACACATCGGACCGCATTGCGTGGTGGGGGCGCGAGCGCGGATCGGCGCGCGTTCCGTGCTGATGGGCGGCAACCACGTGGGCCGCGATTGCCAGGTCGGCGACGACGTGTGCCTGTTCCCGAACGTCGTGATCTATGCGAGGTCGCAGATCGGACATCGGGTTGCCATCCACGCCGGCACGGTTATCGGGTCGGACGGCTACGGCTATGTGTTTGACCGGGACCGCCATCGCAAGATGCCGCAGGTGGGCAACGTGATCATCGGCGACGACGTGGAGATCGGCGCCAACGCGGCCATTGACCGCGGCGCGCTGGGCTCGACTGTGATCGGCGCAGGGACCAAGATTGATAACCTGGTGCATGTGGCCCACAACGTCGTGATGGGGCGTCACTGCCTGGTGATGGGGCAAGTGGGCTTCGCCGGCAGCACCAGCTTGGGAGACTATTGCGTGGTGGCGTCGCAGTCGGGGATTTCGGGACACCTGAAGCTCGGGAACCAAGTCACTATCGGCGCGAAGTCAGGCGTGATGCGCGACGTGCCTGACGGCGGTCGGGTGCTCGGCATCCCGGCGGCGCCGGACAAACAGGCCAAGCGGCAATGGGTCGGTGTGCAGCAATTGCCGGAGATGATTCGGCGACTGCGTGATCTGGAGCAGGAGGTTGCGCAACTGCGAGCCAAGGTTGGGGACTGACTCGCGGCGGGCCGAGGCCAGGCATTCGGTGAAGTAGAGAATTTCCTCGCCGCCCGGCGCGGATCGGCAAAAACTGGGCACGACGTGAAAACGCGCGGAAGAGTCCTCGTCGGGGTCGTGGCCCTCGTGGCCATAGCCGCTGTTTTGTGGGACGTCATCCGGCCCTTGGAGCCGCGTTACGGAGGCAAACCGCTCAGCCACTGGCTGGAGGGAGGCTGCAGTTGCGGGTATGGCCCCATCAGTCAGGAAGGCATGGAGGCGGTTCGTGCGGTTGGCACGAACGCCATCCCGTTTCTGATCGGTGAACTCCAAGCGAAAGGCCTGCCCCTGCTGTCAGGCTTCGAACCGATTGCAGACCGAGTGCCGTCCCTGTGGTCGTTCTCTTCGGCGCCCATCCGCCACTCTCGAGCCCTTCATGGGTTCGACGCCTTGGGACCGGCTGGATCGCCGGCAATTCCCAAGCTCGGGGAGTTGATGTTTGGGCCGGACAAGTACGTGGGTATGAGCGCCCAAGTCGCACTGGAGCGCATCGGCGGGTCGGCGGTGCTCCCGCCGATGATGTGCGGTCTCACCAACGAGAATCTCGCATCGGAGTCTGTCTGTTATCTCGGCAGCTTGCGGAGTCAGGCACAAGCTGCGGTTCCCGCTCTGGTAACGAATCTCGCAGCGATCGATCCTGTCATTCGCAAGTATGCCGCGCTCGCGCTTCGTCGGATCAATCTGCAGCCTGAAATTGTCGTCCCAGCACTGCTGCCACTGGTGTCCGATACGAACCGGGATGTCCGGCTGAATGCAATCTCCGCGCTAGCTGCCTTTGGCCCGGGTTCGGCGGCTGCAAACCCGGCTCTGCAATCGGCTGCGGTTGACCCCGACAAACGGGTGAACGCCCGGGCGAAATGGGCTCTGATCCGCGTGGAGTGCGAGATGCGGGACGGCGGCATTGTGCGCGGGCCAAAGGCTCGCAAAGCCATCGCCCTGGCTTTCACGGGGCATGAGTTTGCCGAAGGCAGTGAGACGATTCTGGATGAGTTGACGAAGCACCAAGCCAAGGCTTCGTTCTTCTTCACCGGCGACTTCATGAGGAACCCCAACTTCGAGTCGTTGATCCAGCGGATCATCCACGGCAATCACCTGCTTGGCCCGCATTCGGACAAGCACCTGCTCTATTGTTCTTGGGATACGGATCGCAAGACGCTGGTCACTGAGGAACAGTTTAGTCAGGATTTGGAATCGAATCGGCACAAGATTCAGGTTGCGATCAACCGACTCGACGAAAAGAAGCAGGGCAAAGCCGTTGATCCGGCAGTGCTTGAAGCGTTCAAGAGGCGGTATGGAATTGAGGGCAGTGTGTCCGGGCGACTTTCCGATTCCAACCAGGTTGTTCACGCGAGGCAAGAATACGTTCCGGGGTACTACTATTTCCTCCCAGCCTACGAACACTACAATCGCCAGATCGCCGACTGGGCTTCGGAGTTGGGGATGGAACTCATCAACTACACCCCGGGCACGCGGTCGAACGCGGATTACACGGGCGAGGCGGACAAGAACTTCGTATCGTCGCAGGCGATCTTCGACAGCATCCTCAAGAAGGAGCGCGAAGACCCGAACGGATTGAACGGATTCATCCTGCTGCTGCACATCGGCAGTGGGCCGGGCCGGGCGGACAAGTTCCACACTCGCTTCGGCGAATTGCTCGACGTGCTGGCCGCCAAAGGCTACCAATTCGTCCGCGTGGATGAACTGCTGGAACCGAAGGAAACGAAGTGAAAGTCCTAAGTCCGAAGTGCGAGGTCCGAGGCGGGGAGGACAGGAAGATGAATGACAGGAAAATGGAGGGCAGGAAAATCCGGCACTCATTTTCTTGTCATCAATTTTCCTGTCAAAGTCTCCCTTCCTACCTTGTAGCAGCGGACGTAAGTCCGCTCCGTTCTCACAGAAGTCAGAGCGGACTCACGCTCGCTGCTACGGCGCTGCTGGGGTGGGTGCTGCTGCAGCCTGCCGCTCTGGCAGACGAAATCCTCCTCCGCGCCAACCAACTCGGCTACGGGCCGCGCGACGCCAAGGTCGCCGTCGCGTTCTCCAAGTCAGCATTGCCAGCGGTGTTCTCCATCGTGGAGGCAGAAAGTCAGAAGATCGCCTTCGAGGGCAAGCCCAAGCCTGTCACCAGCCTGTGTTGGGGGCAGTTTGAGCAGCACGCGGAGCTAAACTTCACAAGATTTGCCAGGCCGGGCCGCTACGTCCTGCGCGTAGGCGATGCGCAATCACTGCCGTTCACCATCGGCGACGGAGTCTTCCGCGACCTGCCGGATGACCTGCTCGATTTCATGCGCCAGCAGCGGTGCGGCTACAATCCCTGGCTGGGAACGAATTGCCATCCGTTCGACGGGCGCACGGCGTACGGGCCGTTGCCGGACGGCACGCACATTGACGTCCGTGGCGGCTGGCATGACGCGGCGGATCAACTCAAGTATCTCATCACTTCCGGCAACGCCACCGCGCAAATGTTGCTCGCGTACGAACTCGGGACGGGGAAGGCGGGAAAGGGAACATTCAACATCCAACATTCAACATCCAACCTCGAAGCGAAGCGCCAAGACGGGGTGTTTGCTGACGAATTCAACGCCCTTGGCCAGCCGGGCGCGAATGGCCTCCCCGATCTGCTCGACGAGGCGCGTTGGGGGCTCGATTGGATGCTCAAGTTGCATCCCACGCCAGACCAGCTTTACCATCAGGTCGCCGACGATCGCGATCACATCGGCATGCGTCTGCCGCAAAATGAGACTGCCGATTACGGCTGGGGCAAGGGCAGCTACCGCGTCGTGTATTGCGCCGATGGCCAGCCGCAGGGCCTCCAGCAATACAAGAGCGAGTCCACCGGCGTGGCGAACATCGCCGGCCGTTACGCAGCGGCGATGGCGCTGGCTTACCAGATTTGGAGATACGATCCGCAGCACGCGGCGTTTGCCCAGCGGTGTCTTCAAGCCGGCAAGGAGGCCTATGAACTGGGCCGCGCGAAGGAAGGCGTGCAGCAAGGCAACTCCTACAAAGCGCCGTATCGCTACGAGGAATGCAGTTGGGCCGACGACATGGAATGGGGTGCGGCGGAGTTGTTCCGCGCGACCAGCGACCGCCGCTACCTCGACGACGCGAAACAGTACGCCCAGCTCGCCGCGGACGAAGGCTGGATGGGGCGCGAGCAGACGAAGCATTACGAGTGTTACCCGTTCATGAATGTCGGCCACTTCCGGCTCTACGATCTCGTGGATCGCCGGTTCAAGAAGCAGCTCGCCGGCTATTACCGCGATGGCATCGAGCGCTGCGTGCGCATGGGCGGGAAGAACCCGTATCGCATCGGTGTGCCGTTCATCTGGTGCTCGAACAACCTCGTCGCCGCGCTGGACACGCAATGCCTACTTTACGAGCGCATGACCGGCGACACCCGCTATCGCGACTTTGCTGCGCGGCAGCGCGACTGGCTGCTGGGCCGGAATCCGTGGGGTTACACGATGTTCACCGGGATCGGCAGCGTGTTCCCGAAGGACACGCACATGACGACGTTCAAGCTGACGGGCCGCACCGCGCGCGGTGGCCTCGTGGACGGGCCGGTCTATGAGCGCATTTTCAAATCGCTGAAGGGGGTGTCGATCACCGCGCCCGATCCGCTCGCGGCCTTTCAAGGCGTGCTTGCGGTTTACCACGATGACAGCAAAGATTACTCGTCGAACGAACCCACGATGGACGGCACCGCGTCGGCCATCCTGATGTTCGCGTTGTGCGCCGATATGAAAACGAATTGAAGCCACGCCCGGTCAAACCAGTCCAACGCTCCTAAACGAACAACACCTACGATGAAATCACAAATGAACCGTCTCCTGCTCGCCGGTCTGCTGGCGGGCGCACTCACGCTGAGCTTCGTTGCGCAGGCGGATGATCTGGAAGCCGTTTTCAACGGCAAGGACCTCACCGGCTGGAGAACGCCCGACCCGAATCCGTTCTGGAAAGTCGTGGACGGCGTTTTGGTTGGCGAAAACGATGCCGCCAAGAAGGGCAGCATGCTTTACACCGAGCAGTCGTATCGTAACTTCGTCTTCGAATGCGAGACTCGCTGGAGCGGCGAAATCGACAGCGGCATCATGCTCCGAAAGCCGGAGCTACAGATGCAAATGGGCATCTCGCGCAGTTTGAAGAAGGACATGACCTGCTCGTTCTATACCGGGGGCAAGGACAAGTATCCCGAGGCGGGTCAGGCGAAGAACATCGGGAAGTCGCTCAAGGAAGGCGCGTGGAACAAGTATCGTCTCGAAGCCAAAGGCGACACCTTCACCGTCTGGCTCAACGGGGAGCAGGTCGCGAAATACACCGACACGAAATACGCCAGCCCCGGCCCGATCGGCCTGCAAATCCATCCCGGCCTCGCGATGAAAGTGGAGTTCCGGAACATCCGCGCCCAAGCGTTGAACTGAGCCGTGACAATTCGGTTGGAGCGCGACCGGTCCCCGGTCGCAGCAGCTCCGAATGCCCCAGAGACGCCCCCTTCTTTTCGCGGCGACTCCTCAGCCAGTCGCCCCACTGAACAGTGACCGCAGACAACGTCACTGGTTCCAGCGCGGAAGCCCGTCTGGTCGTGCTGCGACCGGGGACCGGTCGCGGTCCGATTGCATGGAGACGTCTGAGTTTACGCGAACCGCCCGGTGCAGGGGCGAATGATGTCCACTGCTCTTTGATCATCGCGCGGATGCTCGCCATCCCTTCGCCCTTCAGCCTCGCCTTCCGCGCCGAGCGTCAGGCCGCGGACCTGCTCGGGCGCGAGCCAGAGTGGGAAGTTGCCCGCGCAATGCTCGATCCGGAAGCCGGCGAACCGCGTTCGGTGCGGCGAATGTTGTGGGAGTCGCCGATTCGCAGCCATCGCTGCCTATGGAACTAAAGTCCCATTTCGCGCAAACGGATTTCATCCCATGCTGGTGTGATGAAAAAACTCAAGCGCTCGTTCGATCGGCTCACCACGGTTGGATTCGTCAGCATCATTTTCAGCTTTGCCGTCATCGCGCGTGCCGCGCCCGAGGTTGTTACAAAGCCACAGCGCACATTTGGGTTGGGCGACGTGAGTGCTGTGGCGGTTTCGCCGGATGGCCGGTACATGGCCTCTGGCGGACAGAGCGGCGCGTTCCTGTGGGACTTCGAGTCCGGCAGCGTGCGGCATCGGCTCGATGTGCCCGGGGGACGTGTCTTGGCTCTTTGTTTTTCGCCGGACAATCGCGTGCTGTTGAGTGGGGGATTTGACCGGACGATCCGCGCCTGGGAGGTGGAATCGGGAACGGAGATTGGTTCTTTCGCCGGACACCAGGGACAAATCATGGACCTGACCTTCGCTCCGGACGGCCAGTCCTTCGTTTCGACGGGCGACAACTCGGCGCGCGTCTGGTCGCTGGCAACTGGAGAACTGCTCAAGCTCGTCACCGTGCCGGGGTCGTTCCTTGCCCGGGCGGTCTTCACGCCGGACGGCCATCGTCTTGTCACTTCCGATGGTTCACCGACGAACAACGTCCGCGTATGGGACCTTGCCTCCGGGCAGACGCTCCGCTCATTTGGCGCCAACGTGCGTCCGATGGGCTTCGTAGCCGGCGGCCATCTTGTGACTGGCGGGAGCGACTTTATCCTGCACGTTTGGAATCTTGAAACCGGCGAGGAAATTCGCGCGTTTCCCGGTGCAACGCAGAGCATCCTTGAACTCTCGGCTTCCACCAAAAGCTCGACGGTGATCGCCGCGTGCCAGGATGGACGGTTGATCGAATGGGATTCGGCGACCGGAACGGTGCTGCATAACACGACAGGCGATTGGCTCACCACCGCGTGCGGCATGCCGGGCACGAATCAGATGGTGATGGCCCATAGCGACAACGCCGTTCGCCTGCAGGATGTCGCCACGGGAACAACGCTTCGTGCCTTTGAAGGTCACACGACCAGCACCACCTCGGGGGTGGCTTTTTCGCCAGACGGGCGGCACGTGCTATCCGGCGGCGCCGAGGCTGCGACCCGTCTCTGGAACCGCACGAATGCCCAACTGGTCCGCACGTTTGTCGGGCACGGCGCCGGGACGGCCGTCGCAGTCTTCTCTCCCGATGGCACACGGGTTTTAACCACGCGTGGATACCCGCAGCCCATGGTCCAAATGTGGAATGCGGCGACGGGTCAACTCGAACGCGAGTTTGGCTGGACGTCCGGCTGGCCGACGTGCGCCGCGTTCTCAAAGGATGGCAGCCACATCGCCGCCGGCGACCAAAACGGAACCCTCCACCTCTGGCCAGTGACGAACAATGCGAACCCTCGCATCCTGACCGGCGTCGCCCCGTTGGTAACCGCGCTGGCGTTTTCGCCGGACAGGAAACGGTTCGCCAGCGGTGGCAGCAGCTACCGGCCGGTAGTGAATCTCTGGGACCTCGAAACGGGCGCTTCCTTGCGCACGTTCGAGCTTGAGGCGGGGTCGGTGATCGCGTTGGACTTTTCGCCCTCGGGCGCAGAGCTGTTAGTGGCGTGGGAAGACGGCTACATTCGCCTGTTCAACGTCGCCGATGGCGGGTTGCGGCGTGAAATCGTCACCCCCGCCGCCTACCTGAACGATGCCGTCTTCTCGCCGGATGGCCGGTTCATTCTCACCGGCGAAGGCTGGCCTTACTTCACCGCCGCAGTCTGGGATGCCGTTACCGGACAGAGGCTCCGGGTTTTCGGCGGCCATACGACCTCCGTGGATTCCGTCGCCTTCAGCCCCACTGGCGACGCCATCCTGACCGGCAGCGACGCCGTCCGCCTTTGGAGCATTGCTGACATTGCGGCGCGGCTCCAGTGCGAGCGCAAGCCGGGTGGGCTGGAGCTGCGCTGGAACCTCGGCGTTCTGCAATACACCGCAGACGCCAACGGTCCATGGCTGGACATCACCAACGCCGCCAGCCCGTGGACGGTATCGACGGATGAACCCTCCAGTTTCTTTCGCGTTCACGCGACCGCAGCGGAGTGACGTCTTATTGCCGCTGCGACTCGGCGCTGCTCTGTCGCTGCTTTGTTGCCAACGACGGACATGCACATGGAATAAGCTTCGGCATCACGTCGGAGGATTTCAGGATTGGAAGTTCCGCGAACGCCGATGTTCCCGCAGCGCAGAGTGGCACTCTGTTGTTTCGCAGACAGTCTGTCTGCGAACGTCGCTACGCCCGCCGCTCGCGGATTGCCGCCAGGATATCCGCCACGACTTCCGCCTTCGGCTTCGCGCCTTGCGGGCCTTTACTGTGGAGATGTTACCGCCCGGCAACGCTGGCGAGGAAGGCCTTGAGTTGATCGAACGCCTTCGCGTTCCAGGGAATCGCACCTTTCTGCGCGGCACGCCCGAGCTGAGGGTCAACGACATCTCGGGCCAGCGCGTATCCTGCAAACCGCGCCTTGGTGGGATTTGCCGGTTTCCTGCCCTGCTTCTCAAGGCAAGCGAAGAAATCGTTTACGCAGGGCAGCACGGCGGCTGATTCGGTTTGTTCGGCGACCGCTTCCAGACAAAGGTGTTCAAGCATCCCGGCATCTCGGCAATTCGGGAGAATAAACACACCGACTGCCAGCGGGGCGCCCTCCAGCTTCTGCATCTGGGTTGGAACAGGCAGCTTGGCGTCCCGTAACGCCGCTTGGACGCTCTGGAACGCTGACTCGGCATTCTTCGCTTCGGCGTCGCGAATGATGCTAAGGCGTTGCACACGCTCCTTAAACGCCGCCTTCTGGGTGAACAGCTCAAGGTAGGTTTGCAGGTTGTCCTTGGCGATGTCGCCGAACGTGCGGACTTCGACGGCATCCGAGAAGCCAGAGGCGGCAATCAACTCGCGGAAGAACATCTCGGGCACTCGCCCTTCGACCAGCAACTGGCCAGCGGTGGTGATGGGGCGGTCAAGACTCTCCTGTTCAGGACGGGCCCGGCTCATGCCCGCACCTCCAAGCCCATTTCCGCCGCTACTTGGAGGTGTTGCCCGCCAAGGCGGACTGCTTCGACAGCCCCTTTGACGATTTGGAGGCGCTGCACGCTCAGCTCGTCCTTGCCACGCTCCTGAGCGATAGAATGCGCAGCCATGACGCATTCTCGGCTGTGCGTGGTGGCGAAGATCTGCACACCCTCCTGTTCGCAGATAGCCATCAAACCGCGCCAGACGATAGGCATGGACTCGGAGAAGACGCCGTTCTCAATCTCGTCAACAAGCAGGACGTTGATCCGGTGTGCCAATACCTGAGTATAGATGTGGAGGATGCGGTTGAAGGCTTGACCCATCTGCGAGGACGGAACCGCGCGGGAGAGACCAATGTCTGCAAAAATCAGAGGCGCGGTGGTTCTGGGCAGTTTGGCATAGCGCAGGCGCTTCAGACGCGGTTCAATCTCTCGCATGATCTGCTCGACACGGCGTTCCCCATCGGCAAGGAGTGCGACTTGATTATAGTTCTCGGCGTCCTCCATCGGATTCGCCGGACTCGTGGAGAGAATTGCCAAGCGAATGTCCTTCGGCGAGTCTCCACCGCCGGCTGCAAATCGATTTTCACCTAAGCGGAGCAATTCCGCCGGACCATTCCGCCTGCCAGGACGTTGCACGTTTTCACGGTTAGCCTCGCGGGTATCCCACCTCGCGAGGACGGGTTCCGCCGGGCCGGCGTGCCCAACGGGAGGAAGCGATTCTGTTAAGACGGTGACCGTAGCGTCTTTACCCAACCACGCCTTTATCGCGATGTGGTTCTCTGAGTTGCGGTCGTAGAAGAGCCAAGACCAGAAATTCTCACGATCATTCGGATCATCCGTGGTTCGGCCCCCGGTTTGGTTCGTCCGAAAGGTAATGGGCAGATTACGAACCGCGCTGGAATCGCCGAGCAAGAGCACCAGCGCCTCCAGCACACTGGTCTTCCCTGTGTCGTTCCCGCCGACGATGAGGTTGACGCTGCGCAAATCTTCGAGAGCAACCCGTTGCAGCCCTCGGAAGTTCTCGATCGTGAGCCGGTTGATCATGCCAGAGACTAAGCCCGGCGCTCGCGAATCGCAGCCAAAATCTCTGCCACCACTTCCGCCTTCGGCTTCGCGCCTTGCGGGCCTTTGCTGTGGAGACGGACGCTCACGGCGCCGGCGTCCATGTCGCGACCACCGATGACCAGCATGGTGTGAACCTTTGCCTGCTCGGCGTTCGCGATCTTGGCTTTGATGGGGTCACTCCCGAAGTCGGCTTCCGCGCGGACCATGTTGGCGCGCAGCTCGGTCACGATCTGCCGCGCGTAGTCAATCAACCCCGCCGACGCGGGATCGCCTTCGGCGCCGAGCGTCAGGACGCGGACCTGCTCGGGCGCGAGCCAGAGCGGGAAGTTGCCGGCGTAATGCTCGATCAGGAATCCGATGAATCGCTCGTGCGTGCCGAGCGGCGCGCGATGGATGCAAAGCGGCGTCTTGTCAGTGTTGTCCTTATCGCGATAGACGAGACCGAACCGTGACGGCACGGCGAAGTCCACCTGGTTGGTCGCGATGGTGAACTCGCGGCCGATGGCGCTCCAAACCTGCACGTCTATCTTCGGCCCGTAGAACGCCGCTTCGTTCGGCTGTTCGATGAAGTTGATGCCGCTCTCCTTCAACACCCGCCGCACCATCTCCTCGGTCTGCTTCCACAGTTCCGGCTGATCGACAAACTTCTGGCCGAGCTTCGCCGGATCGTGCGTGCTGTAGCGCATCACGTATTTCTCGACGCCGAAGATCTTGAAATACTTCAGGTACATCTCGTTGACCGCCTGGAACTCCTGCGCGAACTGTTCCGGCGAGCAATAGATGTGCGAGTCGTTCATCTGCATCGAGCGCACGCGCATCAGGCCGAACAGCTCACCCG
>CAYJNU010000023.1:0-17664 GCA_964371005.1 uncultured Verrucomicrobiota bacterium
GGTAAACATCCGTCGTGGCCTCGGTGAATTCATTGGCGACGACGCTGGCGAGCGTGTAACCCGGGGCGAACAGGGATTGTGCAATCTCCGGCCGATTCCCGATGACCATCGTGACGGCCATCGTCTCCCCCAGCGCGCGCCCCAAGCCGAGAATGACCGCTCCAAACAGCCCCTTCTTCGCGTAGCTCAAGACGGCGATCCGGGTGACTTCCCAGCGCGTCGCCCCCAGCGCATAAGCCGCCTCGCGCTGCAAGCCGGGCACGGAGCGCAGAATCTCGCGCGAGACCGAGGTGATGATCGGCAGGATCATGATCGCAATGATGATCCCGCCGGCCAGCATGCTGACGCCGTAGATTGGGCCTTGAAACAGTGGCAGGAATCCCAAAGTGCTTTTGAGGGCCGGGAACAAATGTTCCCGCAACCACGGCACCATCACAAAGATGCCCCACAAGCCCAGGATCACACTGGGCACGGCGGCGAGGAGTTCGATGAAAATGGTGAGAGGTTGACGCACCCATTGTGGCGCCAGTTCGGTCAGATACAAAGCGGTGGCGATGCTCAGCGGCACGGCGATGAGCAGCGCGAGGAACGACGAAACGAGCGTGCCGAAGATGAAGGGCAACGCGCCGAACTGTTCGGTGACCGGGTCCCATTCGGAACTGACCAGGAAGTGCCAGCCGAATTTCTGCAGCGCCAGTCGGGAGCCGTGGGCCAGTTGAAAGCCGATCAGCACGACCAGCGCGAACACGGAGAGTGCCATCAGCAGCGTCAGCCACTTGAAAGCGCGGTCGCCGAACCGGCGCTCCGCGAGATTGTGCTCGCGCTGCGCGGTCCTCGTACTCGGTGCCTCGGCAGTTGTCATGCGTCGTTCCCATCCTCCGCTTCGAGATCAGAGGGACGAAGAGCGGGAGGAAATGTGCTCTTCGTCCCTGGCGCGCCCAAACTAACGCGGCCTCAACACTTGTCAGTACTTAATCGTGGCGATCCGCTCGAGGACCCGTTTCTGCACGCTCTCCGGCAACGGGGCGTAGTCGAGCGCCGAGGCCATGGCTTCTCCATCGGTGATCGACCAGTTCAGAAACTCGACGAGCTTCTTGCCTTTGGCGGCGTCTTTCTGCTGTTCATACACAAGCAGCCAGGTCGCGCCCGAGATGGGATACGCCTTGGCGCCCGGTGGATTGACCATCGAGAAACGGAAGTCCTCCGGAATCTTGGCCGTGGCCAGCGCCTCCGTCACAGACTCCAACGAGGGCGTGATGAAGTTACCGGACGAGTTCTTCAGCGCGGCAACCGGCAGTTTGTTCTGGTGGGCGTAGGCCAGTTCCACATAGCCGATGGTGCCCGGCATTTGTTTCACCTGGCCGGCAACTCCTTCATTGCCCTTGGCGCCAAGACCGGTCGGCCACTTGACCGAAGTGTTGCGGCCCACTCCCGTTTCCCAATCCTTGCTCACGCTGCTGAGGTAATCGGTAAAGATGTAGCTCGTGCCGCTGCCGTCCGAGCGATGCACCACGATGACGTCGTCCCCGGGCAGCTTCACGCCGGCATTGAGCGCCGCGATCCGCGGGTCATTCCACTTGCTGATCTTGCCCAGGAAAATGGCGGCGACGCTGGGGCCGTCGAGTTGAATCTTCGGGTTGCCGGGCAAGTTGTAAGTAACCACCACGGCCCCGGCGACGGTAGGGAGATGCAGAATCTTGCCGGGCGCCTTGGCCAGATTCTCGTCGCTCATGGGGCCGTCCGACGCGCCGAAGTCCACGGTCTCGGCCAGGATCTGCTTCTGCCCGCCACCCGAGCCGATGGACTGATAATTGAAGCGAACGGAGGGGTCCACCTTCGCGTACTGATCGAACCACTTGGAGTAAATCGGGTACGGGAAGGTCGCGCCCGCGCCGTTGATGAGCATCTGGGCGTGGGTGGTGAAGGCGGCGCCGATGGCAACCGCCAGCGTCAAGGTCTTGAACTGCAGGAGGAGCGTGTTGTTCGTGTTCATGTTTTGGATGATTTGTCGATAGGTTGAAAGAACTGGAATTGAAGGATTACCAACTGATGCGGAGACCGGTGGTCCAGGCCCAGCCGGAGTACTCTCCGCCGTCGTTGGCCCGGTCCTGCATGCCGGCATACTGAACGCCGGTCTGCAGCTTGAGCTTGTGTTTGTAGAAATAGTAGTTCAGGCCGGCGTAGATTTCGTTGTAGGTGTCGCCCTTGCCGGCAACCGCCAGGCTTTCGTACCGGGCCAACCGCACGCCGTTCGCTTTGTCACTGGTAACGTAAGTGTAGCGGGCCACGGCCTGCAGCTTGTCGGTGATATCGTAGTAGGGCATCACCATCGCGCCCCACAGGTCGCTCTGTTTCCCCACCCCCGAACCGGCGCTGACGTCGGTGCGCACCCCCCACTTCCCGGCGTTGAGATTGAAGTTGACGGACCCGACATGTTCAAGCTGGCGGCTGACGGTGTTGTTGGGGTCGGGATCGTTGTAAACGTAGTTGACGGCGAGGACCGCTTGCCTTACGTGCAGGAGACCGGCGAAGTCATAGCCCAGGGTGCCCAGGCCAAACGCGCCACCATCGAATTTGCCGAACTCCTTGTCAGCGCGACCGGCGGAAAAGATGCCCGCCTGGTACACCCAGTGCCCGGGTTTGCCCGAGATGGTCACGCCGGGGAAGTATTCTTCCGGAAACCACAGGTTGTTGGCGAGGTTGGCCCGGTCAATCGCCAGCAGTTCCTTCGATGAAGTCATACCGTCCATCGTGAATCCGGCGCTCTGCTTGCCGACCGTCGCCACGAAGACTCTGCTTTGACTCCAGGCCAGGTAGGCATCCGTGAGCTTCTGATAGAGGGGACGGGGTTCCTGCGGGTCGAGGTCCGCTTCCGCGTGCAGGGTGAAATCCTGGAACAACGTCATCTTCGTCCCGAGGCGGAAGCGGCGGATGTTCCACTCGTCGTGGTCGCCCTGATCGGCGTCCACCTGGGCGTAATCCAGTTGAAAACGCCCGGTAAACTTGAGGCTCTCAATGACGGGATTGTCGTCGTTCCGATACAGCTCGGTGTACTTCCAAATCTCGTCGTAAATCGAAGCCGCTTTCGTGGTGACGCCCGTGCTTGGGACGGTGGTTGCAGCGGCGGGCGTGGTCGCCGGTTGGGCCTGCGTGGGAGAGGCGCTGGCCAGAAAGGCCGACGCACCCGCCGTGAGTCCGAGGTTTATTACTGACTTCTTCCGTTTCATGATTGTTAAAGTTCCGACTTCGCATGCAAGCTGCCCCAGGCGGGTTACGACGCTGTGTCAGAGATGTTACAATCAGGTTACGCCTGCGGAGCGGAGGCCGCGCAGGAGACTCGAGAGGAAACTGAACCACTGGGAAAAGCGCCCTCGGTCGCTGGGCAGTAAGGTCTACAACCGCATGGAGAAAGTCAGCCGCGCGCAACCGAGATCACTCGTCTCCACACCACATTGGCGCAGTCGGAAACGGAGACCCGGCAGGCCAAAGTCAATCGGGCTGGGACCATTCCAGTTGGCCGGAGAGGGATGAAACGGCAAACCTCCCTCAATCTCAGTGTCTCATCCAAGACAGGTGTTCGTGACCGACTCGCTGTGGCAATCCTGCGAACACCGCCCGGGTACGATGAAGACGGCTCAGGATTGCGCTGATTTCACGTCAGCCATGATGTCGAGGGTTACAGGCAACTTCGCAACGGCAGAAGGCTTCGTTGCAACGGTTCGACGGGGCCCTGGCTTGTTCGCTAGGCGCGCTTGCTGCCTGGCGGGGGGGCGCTTCTTTGCGACCGGTTTGGCTTCCGCAGATTTCCGCTTGGCCGGCTTGGTCACTTGATCCTCCAGCGCCTTGACCTCCTTGCGGGTTCGCTTGGCGAGTTTGACGGCTTTCTTGGCGCACTTACGGGCAGCTTTGAAGGCTTTGCGAGCGGCCTTGAACTTGAGTTTGGCGGCGTGAGCCTTTTCCTTGGCGGCCTTCTCGCGTTGCTTGGCTTGTTCTGCCGCGGCCTTCGCGACTTCGAGCTTGCTTGCGGTCGTTGAGCTCGACTTGGAAACGGTGAGTGTCTTCATGAGCACGATCTTTCTTGGGCTGCGTCTGTGCGGGCGAACCGGATGGGCTGTCCTTCGTCTCTCGGCGACCCGCAACCAGCATGGTAGGGGCGAGTCAAGCGACTGCAAGCGCCGGATTGTTACATTTGTCACGCGAACTTCACCGGAACAGGCCGCAAGCGACGCCTCACGAGGCCGAGTTCTAGCTGGGCATCAAAGACATGTCGCAGTCCTGTCTGTCGCACGTTACGGCACGGTGACGAAATAGAAACGCCGAGGTTGGCTGCGTGCATTCGCGACAACTCGCGAACAGGGGAATCCGCGCAGTGAAGGCTACGCAGGCGGGCCTTCGGCCGGCAGTGGCAACGATGGGTTCCGGAAGTCCACTCCGGCCAGTTGCGTGTAGTGCCGGAATACATCCACTTGGATGAATCCCCGAAACGGTTCGGCGACCGGTCCCAGGGCGACGAGGGGCATCTCCGCAAGTGTGGGCAGGGTGCCCTGCAACGTCTCGTCGGCCTGATGATCAAGGGTAAAGGGTGGGTGGCTGGGACAGAAGGTGCCGAACCACGGCTTGTCAATCGGGGCCGCAGTCAGTTCGCGCTTGTTGGCCACGACTTGGTAACCGGAGTTGGCAAATTCCTCGGGGAGGTTCCGACCGTCCGACCGCAGGTGTTGCGCGAAGAACCGCGAACCGCCACCCACCAGGACGTCTATGCGCCGCTCCAGCATCCGGTGACGTTTCTGTGACGATGGGTCTGGTCGCGGAGGAGTGCCAGATTGGCATTGCGACGCGCTGGGAAAATCCGTTGTCGTGGCATCGTGCCGGCGTTACGATGGGGCGACTTTTTCACATGCAAAAGATCAACCTGGCCGACATTTCATTGACCGAATCAGCCTCGCCCCGAGGCCGGTTTCATCGGTTTAGTCTCGACCTCTCCGCGTCGCTGGCAGCCAAGCGCAACGGCACGCCCCAACCTGGACGCGCTCCGTTCGAGGTCGAATTGGTCCGCTTGCCGCCACGCGCCACCAATTGGCCGTATCATTCGCATTCGTCGCAGTGGGAGTTCTACATCATCGTGACGGGCCGCGGGCAGGCGCGGACTCCGCAAGGTGACTTCGATGTGCGCGATGGCGATTGCCTGCTCCATCCGCCGGGCGAACCCCATCAACTGACCAACACCGGGGCGGTGGACCTGCTTTACTACGTCGTCGCCGACAACCCGACGTGCGATGTCACGCATTACCCGGACTCGGGCAAGTATTCGCTTCCGAACCAGGCAAAGCCGTGCCGGCTGCAGCCAATGAGCTACTACGATGGCGAGGAGTAACCGATCGGTGATCACCGGCGACCATCGGTGGACTGGACATCGTTTTGAACTTGTGATTGGATGCTCGCGCGTTTTGTGAACGGAGAGCCTTCGATCATTGATTGGGGACTGCGCTTGGGACTGGCGGCGGCGCTTGGTCTGTCCTGGACCGCACCGGGGGCTATCAGCGGGCGGAACGATCTGCCGCAGAAACTCCGGGTGAGCGATGCTGCCACGGTGGCCGCGCTGCAGGCGCAGGGGGGGCGCGTTCTGGTGGACTACGGCGGCTTTCAACTCTTGGAGGTCGAATCCCCCACGGTTGTGGCGGCCGCCCGTCAGCGCGGAGGAGTGACCCTGCTATCCGACGACATTGAACTGACCGCGCGGGCGCTGAATTCCCGCACTCCGGAGGTCAAGGCATTTCGGAAGACCGTGGGCGACTTCACGGGGCGGCGGCTGCATTTGATCCAATTCATCGGTCCGGTCAAACGCGAGTGGCGCGCCGCACTGGAAGGCACGGGCGTACGCATCATTCACTACGTCCCGCAGAACGCCTACTTGGTCCAAGGCGATGCACGGGCACTTGCACAGTTGCAGACCTGGTCCGGCACAGCGGACTTTGTCCAGTGGGAGGGGGCTTACGCCGCCGACCATAAACTTCACCCCGGGGCACGGGCGACGGATGCCAGCGGGAAACCGCGAGCCTTGACCACGGACCTGTTTGCGGTGCAGATGCTGGACGATGCCGCGGCGAACGCGGGTACGCTGGCGTTGCTGGACGAGGTGAGACTGTCTCCTCCGCGTCGGGAATCCCGGGCGCTGGGTTACCGAAATTTCATTGTGCGTCTCCGGGCGGACCGGCTTGCTGAACTGGCGGCGCGTCCCGAGGTCGTTTCGATTCAACCCTATCCCGAGCGACGGAAGTTCGATGAGCGACAGAACCAGATCGTGGCGGGCAACCTGACCGGCAGCGAACCCAGCGGCCCTGGCTATTTGGCCTGGCTCGCGGGCAAGGGTTTCACGCAGGCGCAGTTTGCCGCGTCCGGCTTTGTGGTGGACGTGACGGACAGCGGCATTGACAACGGGACGACGACGCCGACCCATTTCGGGCTTTACCCGGAGGGCGATCTGTCCCAGCCCAGCCGCGTTGTCTATAATCGCTTGGAGGGCTGGCCCGACAGCGACAGCACGATCAAAGGTTGCGATGGGCACGGGAACCTCAATGCGCACATCGTGGCGGGCTATAACGACTTTCCCGTTGGCTTTCCGCACACAGACGCAGCAGGATTTCATTACGGCTTGGGGGTCTGCCCCTATGTGGAGATTGGCTCGTCGGTCATTTTTGATCCTGACTGGTTCACGTATCCGAGCTATGCGGACCTGCAATCGCGCGCCTATCGCGACGGCGCCCGGATCAGCGCGAATAGTTGGGGGGCCGACACGGGCGGGTCCTACGACGTGGACACGCAGGCCTACGATGCGCTGGTTCGAGACGCCCAACCGCCCGGGGCGGCGATCGAGGAAGCCGGCAACCAGGAAATGGTCATCGTGTTTGCCGCGGGTAATTTGGGGCCCTACGGGCAAACCATCGCTTCCCCCGGCACGGCCAAGAACGTCATTTCGGTGGGGGCCGCGGAGAACGTTCATCCCCATTCAACCATCAATGGTGGCAACGACGACCTGGGCAGCGACGGATGTGGGGTGACCGACGAGGAGGCAGACAGCGCCGAGGACATTGCCAGTTTTTCCAGCCGCGGTCCGTGTGGCGACGGGCGGCAGAAGCCGGATTTGGTGGCGCCCGGAACCCATGTAACGGGCGGGGTGGTGCAAAGCAGCGCGACGACCGGCGGCACCGGTTCGGCGGACGCCTGTTATGTGGCTTCCGGCGCTTGCGCCCTGCCCAACAGTGGAGGCAGTGGAAACGCGAATAACTTTTTCCCGCTCGGCCAGCAATTCTACACCACGTCCTCCGGTACCAATCACTCGGCGCCCGCCGTGGCCGGGGCGTGCGCGCTGATCCGGCAGCAGTTCATCAACGAGGGCCGCCCAGCGCCCAGCCCGGCCATGACCAAGGCCTGGCTCTTGAACTCCGCGCGCTACCTAGCCGGCCTGGACGCAGGGGACACGTTGCCTTCCCCGCACCAGGGCATGGGCGAACTGAATCTCGGGATCGCGCTGGACGGGGTGCCACGCTTGTTGCACGATCAGATCGCGGTGGAGAAGCTCATCGAGAGTGGCCAGACCCGGATTTATTTCGGCACCATCGCCGACCCCTCCAAGCCGTTGCGGATCACGCTCGCCTGGACGGACGCCCCGGGCAGCACCATTGGGAGCGCCTACAACAACGACCTCGATCTGACGGTGACGATTCAAGGCGTGACCTACAAAGGAAACGTGTTCAGCGGCGAGTATTCCGTTCCAGACGGATCCGCCGACGCTCGAAACAACGTGGAAAGTGTGTATCTGCCGGCGGGCTTGACCGGCGGCTTTCTCATCACCGTTACCGCCGCAAACATCAATTCCGATGGCGTGCCCGGCGAACTGCCCACGCTCGATCAGGATTTCGCCCTCGTGGCGTACAACGCCACCGAGCAGGCTGCGCCGATCATCGCCGCCGCCGGCTTCACGGTCGTCGGCGAGGATTGCGCACCTGCCAATGGTGTGGTGGATGCCAACGAAACCGTGACCGTCAGCTTCGCGCTGCGCAATGTGGGATTGGCTGACACGACGAATTTGATGGCGAGTTTGCAGACGTCCGACGGCGTCATCTCCCTTTCCGGCCCCCAACCGTTTGGCGTTCTGGCCGCGGGTGGCGAACCCGTGGCGCGGAGCTTCTCTTTCCTCGCAGATGGCGCGTGTGGCGGCACGGTCGTCGCAACCCTGACCTTGAGCGAGAACGGCACGAACCTCGGCACGGCGACGTTCGGCATCCCGTTGGGCCGCTTTGGACCTGCCTTCACCGAGGATTTCGACGCGCTCAGTCCGCCGGCGCTGCCGGATGGCTGGACCAGTTCTGCTTCGGGCGCACAGTCCTCCTGGGTCACGCTCGCGGCCCCGGACGACGAGTCGTCTTTCATGGCTTTTGCCCCGAACCCGGGCGGGGTGGGCGTGAGTGACCTGGTATCACCTCCCATCGTCGTGCCTTCGGATCTTGCGCAACTGACCTTCCGGCACGCTTACCAAACAGAAGGTGGCTACGACGGCGGCGTTCTGGAGGTGAAGACCGCGGAGGGAGGTTTCACGGACATCTTGGAAGCGGGCGGGAGTTTCGCCACCGGCGGTTACGATCAGACGCTCAATCCCAGCGGCAGTCCTTTGGCCAATCGGGCAGCGTGGACTGGTGACTCCGGCGGCTTTGTGATCACGACGGTGAATTTGCCGGCGACCCTGGCCGGGCAGATCGTGCAATTCCGGTGGCGTTGCGGCAGCGATGACATCGTCAGCGCCGTCGGTTGGTCGTTGGATTCCATCATCCTGAACGCGCGTCTCTGCTGCGGCGATGGCTTTGACAGCTCGCCGAAGCTCATGGCGGGCACGGCAGCAGTGGTTCTGGAGAACTGCGGCACTCCAAATGGCGTGGTGGATCCCGGTGAAACCGTGCTGGTGAACCTCGGGCTGAAGAATGTGGGTGCGGCAGACACCCGGAACCTTGTGGCCAGGCTGCTCGAAATCGGAGGGGTCTCGTCTCCCGAACCGTCTCAAGAGTACGGCGTCTTGACTGCCGGCGGCCCGTCGGTATTGCGGCCGTTCATCTTCACAGCTTCGGGGAACTGCGGAGATGTGGTTTCCGCACGGCTGAAGCTCTCGGACGGCGCGCTGGATTTCGGGGTGGTAGCGTTCACATTTCCTCTCGGCGAGAACGCCAGTTGTCTCACGGAAGATTTCGCCGCAGCCACCATTCCGGACTTGCCTCCGGGCTGGACGACCACCGCTTGGGGAGGCCCGTTTGCCTGGGCCACCGACAGCAGTCAAAATGATTCGCCGGCGAACTCCGTGTTCGTCCCCGGCGCGAGCGTGACCGGACTTGCCGAGTTGACCTCCCCTGCCCTTACGCTACCGGCGGGGGCTGCGCAGTTGAGCTTCCGGACCCGCTACGATCTGGAGGCACGCGATGCAGAAACCGCCTACGATGCCGGGGTGCTGGAAATCCAAATCGGGAACGGCAATTGGACCGACATCCTGACGGCGGGAGGCAATTTCGTCAGTGGTGGCTACACGCACAGCACGAGTTCTGCGTATGGCAATCCGCTCGGTGGCCGACCCGCGTGGAGCGGTTTCTCTGGAGGGTTCATTACCGCGGTTGTCACCCTGCCCGCGGTGGCCAGCGGTCAGGCGGTCAGGTTCCGCTGGCTTTGCGGAACGGATGCCAGCACCGGCAGTGGCGGCTGGCACGTGGATTCCTTGGTCGTTAGCGGTCGGACCTGCTGCGGCGGGATAGTCTCTCCGCTGATCACAGTGTCGCCGACGAACCGCACCGTCCTGGCGGGAGACAACGCGAAGTTCTTCGTTGCAGCCACGGGAGCGGGTCCCCTGACCTATCAATGGCGGTTCAACGGACGCGGCCTCCCGAATGCGACCGGCACGACCCTTCTGCTCAGCAACGTGCAGCCCGGCAACGCGGGTGGCTATTCTGTCGTCGTGTCCAATGATGCGACTTCCGTCACCAGCTCGGTGGCCGTCCTGACCGTGCTCGGAGGCGTAGCTTCGGGCATCATCGCGCGTTGGGATTTCAACAGCATTCCGGCGGACACGAATCTGGCGACCGGCCTTGCGCTACCTTGCGACGGCAGTGGCACCGCCAGCGCGATCGGTGGCGTCACGCATGGGTTCCTGCCCGGTTCGGAAAACGACCCGGCGCCATTGGGCCCGGACAACTCGGGCTGGAGTCTCTCCGGCTTCCCGGCGCAGGGGATGGCCAACAAATCCGCCGGGGCGCGATTCGCGGTGAGCACGCTCGGGCAGAGCGACATTGCCATTGTTTGGGATCAACGGGTCAGCAGCACCGCCAGTAAATACTGCCGCCTGCAATACTCCACCAATGGCGCAGACTTCCTGGACTTCCCGAACGCGGTGGGCATGATCGCCGCCACGACTTTTGAGACGAAGAGCAACAGCCTTGCGGCGGTCGCCGGGACGAGCGACAACCCGGCGTTCGCTTTTCGGCTCGTAACCGAGTTTGAAAGTACCGCCACGGGCGCGGGTAACGCGAGCTACACGACCGCTTCCGCCGCCGGTTACACATCCACGGGTTCGCTGGTCCTCGATCTGGTGACGGTGTGGGGACAGGCGATCAATCCCACCATCCCGACCGTTGTGTTGAGTGCCGCCGGCAACGCAACCAACCGCCCGTTCCAGTTCGGCGCCAGCGGCACTGCGGCGACCCTGTGGATCGTCGAGGCTTCGTCCGACCTGACGAACTGGTCTCCGCTGGTCACAAACGCCGTGCCCTTCAGCTTCACGGACGACGCAACCGCTCAGACGCAACGGTTCTACCGCGCCCGGTTGTTGCCGTAGCCCAAAGGCGTTACTTCGCTTTCACCTGCGTCCAGACTTCGTCAATGAGGCGCATTTTCGGGCCGAGGTCCTCCAGAAACTCCAAGCGGCTCATGATCTCGGCTGTGGGGTAGATGGCGGGATTCTTCAGATCGTCCGGCGTGATGAACTCGCGGGCGGCTTTGTTTGGCGTCGAGTACTGAATGAAGTTCGAGTTGCGCGCAGCAACTTTGGCCTCCAGGAGGAAGTTGATGAACTTCTCTGCCAGGTCCCGGTGCGGCGCTTTGGCCAGCACGGCCAGGCTATCCACCCAGACGATGCCGCCCTCCTTGGGAATGAAATAAACCGTCTCCGCGTCGTCGCTCATGGCCTTGACGCCTTCGCCGCTATAGACGATGGCCGTCTGCGCGCCTTTCCCGACGACCTTGTTCTTGGCACCCACGCTGCCTTCGAATCCGACACAGCGCTTCTTCGCCGCCAGGATCAGATCGCGCGCTTCCTTGAGTTGCGTCGGGTCGGTCGAGTTGACGCTGTAGCCTTTGTACTTGAGGGCGGCGCCCAACATGTCGCGCACCGAGTCAATGAGCATAAAACTGCCCGCTTGTTGTTTCGGGTCGAAGAAAAGCCCCCAAGAGTCCGGCACTGGCTTGTCGCCCGATTTTCGCGCGAGCACGCCCACCGTGCCCCATTGGTACGCGGCCGTGTATTGATTTCCCTTGTCATAGGGCGGGCTCGAGAACTTCGCGTCGAGGTTCTTCAGGTTGGGAATGTTCTCGTGGCGCAAGGGGGCGAGGAGCTTGAGCTTTGTCATCGCCGGAATGATGTGGTCGGTCGGGACCACCACGTCATAGGCCGCGCCACCGGCTTTCACCTTGGCCAGCATGCTCTCGACGTCCTCGTAAAGGTCAATGTTGACCTTGCAGTCGAATTGCTTCTCAAAGTCCGCGACGACCTCCGGATCAATGTACTCGCTCCAAATGAAGAGATTCAACTTCTGCGGCTCGGCCGGGACGGTCAGCGCCATCGTGAGGCCAGCCATCAGGCAAGCGAGGTGGACGGTGAGGCGTGAGCAGGTTCGGGATTTCCAGATGTAGTTTTTCATGGGTTAGCTTTACGTGTTCGCTGGAAAAGCGTTACGAGGACGGTGCCCAGAACGCAAGCGAGAATCATCAGCGTGGACAGCGCGTTGATGTCCGGGGTGATCCCGCGCTTGACGGACGAATAGATCAAGATGGGCAATGTCGTGGCGCCGGGGCCGCTGGTGAAAAAGCTGACGACGAAGTCGTCCAGGCTCAACGTGAAGGCAAGCATCCCGCCGGCCAATACGCCAGGCAGAATAAGCGGCAGGGTGACATGGCGGAACGCCCGCCACTCATTCGCGCCGAGATCGCGCGCGGCCTCTTCCAGCGCGGGATCAAGCCCCGCCAACCTGGCGCGCACGACGATCGCGACGAACGGTATCTGGAACGTGACGTGGGCCAGGACCATGGTGGTCAGGCCGAGTTCAAAGATGCCCAACCATTGTCGCACGAGCGCGTAGAAAAGCAGGAGCGCCACCGCCAACACGATGTCCGGGATGAACACCGGCACGTAAAGCAACTGGCTGAAACTGCGTTTGCCCGGAAAATCGTAGCGCGTCAACCCATAGCCGAGCAGCGTGCCCAGGGTCGTTGCGATCACCGTGCTGAAGACGGCCAGGAGAATCGAATTCTTTGCGGCGGCGAGGGCGAGCGGGTTCTTGAGCAATTCACCGTACCACTTCGTCGTGAAGCCGGTCCAACCGGCACCAAACCGCGCAGCGTTGAAGGAATAAATCATCACCACGACGAGCGGCGCGTAAAGAAACACGTAAAGCACCAGCGCGCTCAGGCTCAAAACTGGAGGCATCTTCCTCACAAAATCGCCGCGTCCTCTTTCGCGGCCTTGCGTGCGTAAACCCACAGCCCGAGCATGACGAGGCCGAGCGCCACAAAGGCAATGGCCGAACCAAACGGCCAGTCCATGCTCTGCCCGAACTGTTGTTGAATGGCGTTGCCCAACATCACGGTCTTGGCGCCGCCCAGCAAATCCGGGATCACGAACTGGCCGGTTGCCGGCAGAAACACCAGAATGATCCCCGCCACCAAGCCGGGGACGATTTGCGGGAGCAGCGCGTGCCGGAAGACCTGCACCCGGTTCGCGCCCAAATCCGCCGCTGCTTCCGCCAGGCTCCAGTCAATCTTCTCCACCGACGCATACAGCGGCAGCGTCATGAACGGGAGAAAATCGCAGACCATTCCGAGCAACACCGCACCGGAACTGGGATACAGCGCGCCCCCCGCCGGAATCAAGCCCAGCAGGTGCGCGCCTTCAGCCAGCCAGCTTCCCGGCGAAAGCATGATTTGCCAGGCGTAAGTCCGGATCAGCAGATTCGTCCAAAACGGAATCACGACCAGGGTAAGCGCGAGGTTCTTCAGCCGCTCCGGCAGGCGCGCGATGAAGAACGCCAGCGGCAAACCGGTGACCACGCACACCACCGCGGTGGCGGTCCCCAGCACGAGGCTGCGCCCAAGAATGCCGGGATAGAGCGGATCGAAACCCAGTTCGCCGAACCCGAGCAAGCGTTTGTAGCTATCGAACGTGAGGGGCAGTTGGACTTCGCCATAGTCCCCGCGCGAGAAGAAACTCATGGCGGCGACGATGCCCAGCGGCAGCAGCAGGAACAGCAGCAGCCAGACAACCGACGGTCCGCTGGTGAGCATCGCCCGGACAAGATGCCCGGCATGCGACAATCGCTGGCCGAAGTGAATCTCAGCCTTGCGGGCAGGTTTGGCGGGCGCGTCAATCATCCAACAGAATCAGCGCTGCTTCCGGCAGGTAACCGAGCACTGCGTCGCCGGTGTGGAACCCCTGATGCCCGACCCGCGCGTTCAAGGCCACCGCATTCAGCAACCGATCGCCCGTGCGCAGGCGATACTGCGTTTCGACACCGCTGTAAACCAGGTCTTGGATGGTCGTTCGCACGCAATTGGCGAAGCTCAATTCATCACGCTTCGCCAGATGAATCTTCTCCGGGCGAATCGCCAGCGTCACCTTGTCGCCCGCCTGGGGCGTTGGACGCGAACCCGCATGATTCTTGTCGGCCACCCGCAGCAGCCCCAGGTCCGTCCGGGCCGTGAACCCGCTCCCGTTCCGCTGCTCCACGGTGGCCTCGATGAGATTGCACGAGCCGAGGAATTGCGCCACGAAGCGCGTGCGGGGTTGCTCGTAGAGGTCCGCGGCATCGTCCAGTTGCTCGATGCGCCCGGCGTTCATCACGGCGATCCGGTCACTCATCACCAGCGCCTCATCCTGATCATGGGTCACGTAGATGAACGTGATCCCGAGCCGCCGTTGAAGCTGGTGCAACTCCACCTGAAGCTGCTTGCGCAGCTTCAAGTCCAGCGCCCCGAGCGGTTCGTCCAGCAGCAACACCTCCGGCTCGTTCACCAGCGCCCGGGCCAACGCCACACGCTGTTTCTGCCCACCCGAAAGCTGGGTCGGCTTGCGCGTCGCAAGCTCGGTGATCTGGACCAGCGCGAGGACGCGATCCACGCGCTCGGTGATCTGCGCCGACGCGACCCTCTTCATGCGCAACCCAAAGGCCACGTTCTCGTACACCGTCATGTGGGGAAATAACGCGTAGGATTGAAAAACCGTGTTGACCGGCCGTCTGTGTGCAGGGATGTCCGCCACGTCCACTCCCCCGATCTTCAGCCAGCCTTCGTCCGGAATATCCAGCCCGGCAATGAGGCGTAGGAGTGTGGTCTTACCGCAGCCAGACGGCCCGAGCAGGGAGAAGAACTCGCCCTGGCGGATGTCCAACGAAACGTTGGCGAGGGCTTCGACCGTCCCAAACCGCCGAATCAAGCCGCGCGCTTCGATGGCGACACCCCCCATGCTCCCATCAGGGACGCGGGTGGCGGGAGCGCTTTCGCGCGACTCTGTTATCTGCACGGCGCGGAGATTTAACAAAGGCCACGCGGGAAACGAAGAAAAAATGCGAGCGAATTCACGTTCTCAGCGACGATTCAACTCGGCGCGTCCAGCATTTCATATCAGGTCTGCCAGTTCATTCAAGCGAGAGCAAAGCCGCTGGCGCGACCGAGACGACGAACTCGCCGTTGATGAGTGAGCGTTTCTGAGCCAGGGTCTGGAGCTCGACCGGCCTGCCGAGGGCTGGCAGCAGGCGTAGCCTTCAATCTAATGGGAGCGCAACCTGCCCACTGGCTTCCGATAGACCACCTGAGTCTTGGTGGGCGCGTAGCCAAGCGCTGCGTAAAAGGAGTGGCTTTCCACTCGTTTCGCATTGCTCCGAACAACCACCGCCTTCGCCGAGAGGCTCTCGGCCCATCGCTCGGCTGCTGCGACCAGCGAGCGCCCCGCACCCTGTCGGCGGAATGCTGGGTCCACGACCAGACCTGTGATCTCTACTCGGAAACCCGACTCCACTACCTGGGCCGCGTGCGCTTGCAGCCAGCCCACGAGGCCGCCAGCGGGCACGGTGCCGACAATCAGCAAATCTGCAGCCGACCCAAGGATTGCCTGAAGACGGATGCTCATCGCTTTGCCGGTGGTGGGATAACCCAACTGGCGCGATAACCGCGCCACGGCGGCAGCGTCCCGGGCCACGGCGGGGCGAATCACAATGGAGGTGGCTACGGGTTTGCGCATGGCGTGATCGCGTGGCTCCGCGGTTCAGGTTTGGTCAAAGACAGTCGTTCATCGCGACCTGCACCGGAGGCAGCGTTGCAGCCATCCCTCACTGCTCCGCGACGTCGCCCGGCTCCGATTTCGGAGTCAATACCATGAAAAGACCCTTGATGATCTGCCACACTCCCCAGAGGCCGGCCATGATCGTGAAGGCGAAGATCTTCATAGGGAGGATTCCGATGCTCAGAAAGATGACCAAGGCGACGATCGGGCCGCGCCCGTCACGCAGGATAGCGCGGATCGGGCCCAGGACAGCGCCGAAAATCAGCTTCTTGATTCCATTGGCCCGGATGGTGGCCACCCGTTCACGGAACATCTCTTGCACCAGCTCCGACGCCTCCTCGCGGCCGAATCCCTGCATCATCAAATACCCGATCACTTGCTTGGGCGAATCGCCCCAGGAAATCTTCGCTCTGGCCTCGACTTGGGCCTGTGCGTGGTCCACTTGCCCCGGAAGCAAGGTGGTTCTGCGGCGCGCGACGACTTGGGCGGGGGACTGCGGGACGGGGGGAGGTTCGGAAGGCGTCCGGGACGCAACCCGCACCGCTGGCCGGTTCGCGACCGCGATTCTCGGCTGGGCTGGCGCGTTCTGGGCAAGGGCTGCATTCGCGGCCGCAGTACCGTCCGCTCCACAAACCGGACACGCCACGGCCGAGGGCATCTGGCCGCTGACCGGTTCCACGTCAAACGCGTATCGTTGACCACACCCGCACTCGATCTTGATCGGGATCATCGTTGGTAATCGCTACCCTGCCGCAGTGCGCGAGAACGATATTCTGCTCCCTGCGAACCTGTCCAGCAGTGTTTTTCGCCAATCGGTTACGCCCTCGGTGGCGCAACGAGCACGACGAACTCACCCTTGAGCGAACGCTTCGCCGCCAAAGTGCGCAGCTCGGCGGGTGTACCACGCAGGAATTCCTCGAACTTCTTCGTCAGTTCGCGCGCAAGGACCACTTGCCGATCAGGAAAGACCTCTTGCAGTTCGCCCAGCAGCTTCTCGATCCGATACGGAGATTCGTAGAGCGCCAGCGTCCCGCTGAACGCCTTCAACCCTTCGAGCTGCTTTCGCCGCTGCCCGGACTTGTGCGGGAGGAAACCGATAAAATGGAATTCGTCCGTGGGCAAACCGCTGGCGGTAAGCGCGGCGATGAGCGCGCACGCACCGGGGATCGCTTCCACGCGCAACCCAGCCGCCAGCGCGGCCTTCACCACGCGTTCGCCGGGATCGCTGATGCCCGGGCTGCCGGCGTCGGTGACCAGTGCGACCTTCTCGCCGCGCCCCAATCGTTCGATGATCTCCTCACTGCGTCTCGCTTCGTTGAACTGGAAATAGCTGAGCAGCGGCTTGCTGATCCCGAAGTGCTTCAAGAGTTGCCCGCTGCGGCGCGTGTCCTCGGCGGCCACCACGTCGCACTCGCGCAACACGCGGAGGGCGCGCAGCGTGATGTCCTCAAGGTTCCCGATGGGCGTGGCCACGAGGTAAAGCGTGCCGGGCGTCAGCGGTGGCAAGTCTGATTCCATGCGCCCAGTTAAGCGGGAACTGGATTACTGCGAAAGCCTTTGTTGAAGGTTGCCGCTCGAAGGACACTGCGCCAGACTCGCCGCGTCGTGGTGAGTCAACAGCAGCCCAGCGGCATCGTATTCAACATCCAGAAGTACAGCCTTCAGGATGGGCCGGGCATTCGCACGACGGTCTTCCTGAAGGGGTGTCCGCTTTGCTGCGCGTGGTGCCATAATCCGGAGGGCATTGCGCCTCGGCCGGAGATCGTGGTGGTGGAGAGTCGTTGTGCAGTGTGCGGCGAGTGCCGGACGGCCTGCCCGCTTCCGGGGGCGTTGGAAGGCATGGGGCCGCTGCCTACCCAGAATCCAGATTGCCTACACTGTGCTGCCTGTGTTGATGCCTGCCCGGGCGGCGCGCGGCAAATGATCGGGCGGACGATGACCGTGCGCGAGGTCCTGCGCGAGGTGATGCAGGATCGCGTCTTTTACGAGGACTCTGGCGGTGGGGTGACGTTCTCCGGCGGTGAACCGCTGGCGCAACCGCAGTTTCTGCTCGCCCTGCTGGAGGCTTGCCAGACCAACGGCCT
>CAYJNU010000023.1:17674-34946 GCA_964371005.1 uncultured Verrucomicrobiota bacterium
GCCCTCGACACAACGGGTTTTGCCCGATGGGAGCATCTGCGGGCAGCGGCGACGTTCGCAAAGCTGGTTCTTTACGACCTAAAGGCTTTCGACGAACACCTGCACCGCCGTTTGACGGGCGTGCCGAACGGCTTGATCCTCGAAAACCTCCACGCGCTGGATGGCGTGCATTCCAACATTTGGATTCGCCTGCCCATCGTGCCCGGCTTCAACGACGACCTGGAAGACTTGCGCCGCACGGCGGCCTTCGTGGCAGGCTTGCGGCACGTGACACAGGTGAACCTGCTGCCGTTTCATCGCACGGGCATGCACAAGTTCGCACGCCTGGGGTTGAACCACACGTTGGACGGAGTGGAGACGCCGTCAGCGGAGTTGATGCAGCAGGCGGCGGCGGTGTTTGAGGCAGCGGGTGTGGCAACGAAGATTGGCGGGTGAGTAGTCCGTAGTCAGCAGCGGCTCACAGGAGGTTTCACCAGTGGTGTCCCACTGACGACGGGCGACTGCCTTCAATGCCTGACTCCCATGCCCGCTTGCCGACCCGGCGGTTCTGAGGCAATCTTACGCCCAGCATGACACCGAGAACTGCGCAACTTCGCCAGCAATGCTTGAACGCGCGGCCTGCCCTTACCGCCGAGCGCGCCGTGTTGATGACCGAATTCTACCAGGCGAACGAAGGGCGCTGGTCCATCCCGGCAATGCGCGCCAACGCCTTCCTGCATCTCTGCCAACACAAGACAATCTACCTCGGCGAGGGCGAACTGATTGTCGGCGAGCGCGGGCCGGCGCCGAAAGTTGTGCCCACGTTCCCGGAACTGACCTGCCACAGCGTGGAGGACCTGGAGATTCTGAACTCCCGCCCGCTCACGCATTACGACGTGGACGCGGAGTGCATCCAAGAGTATCGCGAGAAGGTGATCCCCTATTGGCGGGGCCGGTCCATGCGCGACAAGCTGTTCGCGGAGCTGCCGCAGGATTGGCAGGACGCCTATGCCGCCGGCATCTTCACTGAGTTCATGGAGCAACGCGCGCCCGGCCACACGGTGCTCGACGACAAGATTTATTCCAAGGGGATGCTCGATTTCAAACGGGACATCGCCGAGGCGATCGCAAAGCTCGACTTTCTCAACGACCCGCAGGCGCTGGACAAGCGCGAGGCGCTGAAGTCATTCGACATTTCTTGTGACGCGGTGATCGCGTTCGCCGGGCGGCACGCCGCGCTGGCGCGCGAATTGGCAGCAAAGGAAGCAGAGCCGCAGCGAAAGGCTGTGTTGCTGAAGATCGCTGAGGTTTGCACGCATGTTCCGGCCAACGCCCCGCGCAATTTCCATGAGGCGCTGCAATACTACTGGTTTTGCCATCTCGCCGTGATCACGGAGTTGAACGGCTGGGACTCGTTCAACCCGGGCCACCTCGACCAGCACCTGCTGCCGTTCTACGAGCGCGGCCTGGCGGACGGTTCGCTGACGAAAGAGAGCGCACGGGAGTTGTTGGAGTGCTTCTTCATCAAGTTCAACAACCATCCGGCGCCGCCGAAAGTCGGCGTGACGGCGGCGGAGAGCGGCACTTACACGGACTTTGCGAACATCAACATCGGCGGTCTGCTACACGACGGCTCGGACGGCTCAAACGAGATTTCCCACCTGCTGCTGGACATCGTGGACGAGATGCACCTGCTCCAGCCAAGCACGAACATCCAGCTCTCGCGCAAGAGCCCGGATCACTTCCTGAAGCACACGTTGCGCGTCGTCAGCAAGGGCTACGGCTTCCCGAGCATCTTCAACGCAGACGCCGTGGTGCAAGAGCAGCTCCGCCAGGGCAAGACGCTGGAGGACGCGCGGGCGGGCGGTTGCAGTGGGTGCGTGGAGGTCGGCGCGTTTGGCAAGGAGGCCTACATCCTCACTGGCTACTTCAATATGCCGAAGGTGTTCGAACTCGCGCTCCACAACGGCGTGGACCCAATGACCGGCAAACAACTCGGACCGCGAACCGGCACGCCGGATTCGTTCAAGTCTTTCGACGACCTGTTCGTCGCCTACCGGTCGCAGTTCAGGCATTTCCTGGAAATCAAGTTGCGTGGCAACCAACTCATCGAGCGGATGTATGCCACGCGCATGCCCGCGCCGTTCCTGAGCGTGTTGACGGACGATTGTGTGAAGCGCGGGCGCGACTACAACGCCGGCGGGGCGCGTTACAACAACACCTATATCCAATTTGTTGGTCTGGGCAGTCTCACGGACAGTTTGAGTGCGATGAAGCAGTTCTGCTTTGAGGATCACGCCGCGAAACGGAACGGCCATCTTTCGCTGTCTGAATTGGTGGCGGTCATGGACCAGGACTTCGCTGGCGCAGAACCGCTCCGTCAGCGGCTGCTCAACAAGACGCACAAATACGGCAATGACGATGATTATGCCGACGAGATCACCGTGCGCATCTTCAACACCTGCGTGGAGGAACTGGACGGCAAGCCGGATACCAAAGGCGGGCATTATCGCGTCGAGATGCTCCCCACGACCTGCCACGTCTATTTCGGCAGTGTGACCGGTGCGTTGCCGGACGGCCGCAAGGCGCGCCTTCCACTGAGCGAAGGCATCAGCCCCGTGCAGGGCGCGGATCGGCGGGGACCGACGGCGGTTATCAAGAGCGCCTCCAAAATGGATCACCTGAAAGCCGGCGGCACGTTGTTGAACATGAAGTTTACGCCGTCTTTGGTTTCGACTGACGACGGCTTGGACAAATGGGCGCATCTGGTTCGTGGCTATTTCAAGATGGACGGCCATCACGTGCAGTTCAATGTGGTCCGGGCCGACACGCTGCGTGAGGCGCAGGCTAAACCGGAGGAGCACCGAGATCTTATCGTTCGCGTCGCCGGCTACAGCGATTACTTCTGCGACCTCTCCAAGGCGTTGCAGGAAGAGATCATTGAGCGCACCGAGCACGAAGGGTTCTGATTGTCCCGCTGGCGCACCGCTTTGGGCCGCGCGGAGGGACGGGGTGGCGGCGATGAAGTGGCGGAGCGTTCTCTCGAAGTCGTTTCCATGAAACGCTTGCCTTTTTGAATCCATTCGGCGTGTGGCTCGAAGTGCGAAAGCACTTTCTCGTGGGCCGGGAGCGTTTCTTCCTGCAACAACCGGCGTTCGACCAGGGCCAAGTGTTTGTCCAGCATCGCATGGAAGATGGGCGGCAACTCGTCCCGACTTCGGAGCGGCAGCCGTATCTTTTCGATGGGAACGATCTGCAGGTCGGGCTGGGCTTCGAAAGGGTGGCGCATGGCGGGGGCAGTGACGAATGTTGCCACTTCAGACCGCAAAACCTCCCAGAACATTCAATCCTCCCGCCCACATTCGCAACGCCCAAAACTGCCCATTCACCACGCCCACGGGCCGAAGCTTCCTTGCCGCCCAATCACGATGTAGGAATCCGCGTCGAACGTCGGAGGCGGGTACTCCGCCCCGTCCGGGCCGGAAGTCGAGTTAGCGCGCACCCCATAAACACCGACCTTCCAGAGGCTTCGAGAGTGTCCGCGTCCAATCGCTGTGCCCAATCCCAATACTTACCTCTCCCTGATGAGAGGATCATTGCCAAGTTGGGCGAGAGGATGTTCACGGACGGTGGCGGGGAGGAAGCTCAGGGGGTTGTGAGGGAAGGGCGAGGTGTGGAGTGGGCGCTGTCGGTTAAGGGGATTGGCTGCGACGTGTTCGCGCCACGCACCGTTCCAACCGGCCGGTGACATAACGCAGGTGCAAGATGGGGTAGATATTGAGCGGCACATGGACGGCGAGGCCGCAAACCCATGCCACCCACCGTCCATGCACCGCCCAGAATACCAGCCAGGGGCAGCAGCACAGAAGTGCCCACAAATGGACGGTCTCCGCGGCGTGAATGCCTTGCAGGACCGCCCTAGGATCACGCTCGACCTCCGAGAGGTAAACGCGACCTCCCAAGTGCCGGAGGGGTGTGTTGCAGCAACACGCCGAACAAACGCACGCCCGTCCACGGAACCCGAAGGAGGCAGACCTCGGCCGGTCGCACGCTCAGGACCGAGCGAGGCATCGGGAAGTGCAGGGCGGAGTGCAGGACCGCCGCCCAACCCGTAACCAGAATCATGACCGTGGCGGCATACATGGGGGCGTAGCCACCGAAAGCCTTGGTGAAGGCCACCAAGGCGCAAGCCGACGCCGCAGTACCAGCAATCGAGACGATCCAGCCCCGCAGACGGCTCGCTCCGACAACTTGGGAGCGCTTCCGATTCCACATCACCAGAGGGCCCAAGCATCCTCCCGCGATGCTGGCCACCAGGACATAGGCATAGACGTCAGGATTCACGGGGCGACGGTAGGAGCCGCATCACGCGGCGGCAAGTGGAAAGGGAAGGCGTCTCCGCGACGCCGTCGTGGATTGCGCGCACTACCTGGCGGCGACGAGGTCGAGGACCGTGGCGGTGATGAAGCGGAAGGGGTGTGAGCGATGAAACTCATCGTAGCAGGCTATCGAGCGGGGACAGCCAGCCGGTAAAAGACGTGCATTGCCGAGGCTGGCGGGGAATCAGTCCATACGTTGAAACCGTTGCCCGCGCGCGTGATGCTGCCGGAGACGAGATCCCACGCCGGACTGAGCAGATTCGTGGTGCGGTACATCTGGAAGGGCGTCGTGAGCCCACCGTTCGTCCCGCCAGGCCAGGTGAGCCTGATCCCAGCGGATACAGCCGCGATCTCCTGGAACCTGAAGACGGATGCGGCGTTCGTCGGATCCGTTCCGGCGCGGTATTCCTCCCAAGTTTTCATCCGGTCGCCATCGGGATCACCCTCCTCGGCGACGGCGAAATCGTTGGTGAAGCCGTGGGACCTCAGCCACAAGAGTGACGTGCCATGCGGGGCGCTTCCCCAGTTCGTTCCCATGATCCCGTCAAAGACCGGGATGAACGCATTTGCGATCTTGGTCTGCCCCGAGGCGTTCGGATGCCAGTCCGAGCCCAGGTCGGTCGGATTCACGAGCGTGTAGGAGACGCTGACAAAATGCACCTTGCTGTCGCCCGACGTGTTCACGACCGCCCGGATGTAGGTGCTGGCGTTGCCGCCCATGCTGGACAGGTAGGTGCAGAGGATGTCGGCGCGCGGGTAATGTCCGCGGAGCGTCTTGACGAAGTTACTGTAACCGCCCACGTACTGGGCCTGCGACGGGTTAGGGCTGGTGGAGAAATCATTGATCCCCAAGACCACCACCACGACGTCCGGCTGCCAGGTGAACGCATAGTTGTTACTGGCCACGGAACCGCAGGTTCGCGCGTAATAAGACGGCAGGGGATCCGCGGAAGTCTGGGTGGCCGCGCCGTAGTTCCGGACCATGCCTTTCCCGGACCAGGCGGTGATCATGCAATCGGCGTTGTAACGGTTCGCCATCTGGGCGGCGTAGGTAAGGCACGCGTTCTCGGTGGCGTAGGAGAAACTGGTGCCGAAGGCGGCTTCATCGCCGTAGCCGCAGGTAAAGGAGTCTCCAATGAACTCGATCTTCCGGAACGGTCGGGCCTCCGGCGCGACCAGCGCTTTCCCGGTATCGAGGACAAATCCCTGGAACGTATTGAGGCCCTTGCTCGCCTCGTCCCGCCGGTAGAGCGCGACGCTATGCACCGCATCGGCGAGCCCGGAGGCCACCGGCAGCGTTTCTACTCCGCCGTTGGCGCTCTTGATCGAGCCCTTCTTGACGCCGTCGACATACACCTCAAAGTATTTGCTCGTTCCGCCTAACTTGACCGCGCAGGAGGTGCCTTGAAACAGCGCGCTGATGCGGGAATACGACCAGTCAAACGCGGGGGCTGCGGGAGTCGTTCGGTCAAACCGGCCGATGTACTGAATGTTGGGGTCATCGGCGGGGATGTGGGTCTGCGCCCGCAGGAGCGATACTGGCGAAAGAGCAAGGATCAGGCAGAGGAGGAATTGGCGTTTCATACAGAGGAGGATTCGAGATCAAGCAGGAGGCGATTGTCGAGCGTTTTGAGATTGGGAGTCGAGCGGGTCGCGCCCCCTTCGCGCGGGCTGAGGCCGGCGCGACCCCCAATGGAAATTGGAAGCGACTGAACCCGTCAGCAGCGATGACTGCGCCGACTGCTTGCGTTACCTGGTGGCGACGAAGTCGAGGGAGATCAAGGTGAGGAAGCTGCGGGGGTTGTGGGGGGGGGAGGTGACACGAGGTCGTCAGTTGCGGTCGGGCCAACCGCAGGTCCAGCACCGTTGTCTCCCACCCCATTCGCGAAGCGGGCCAGGTTGCGGCCCGCCGACGCGGAAGCGTTCTTTGGCATCATGCCGGGCAACGTGGCCGTCCCCGTCGTCATTGTGTAACGAGCCGAAGCCCAGGCGAAGCCGGGTAAGGCCATGCCGGTGCAAACGGCAGCGTAAGGCGCGGTGGGCGGGCAACGTATTCGTTGGCTACTCTTTCATCCCCTGCCCGGGTAACAATGCTCTTGGCTCAATTCGCGGCGCTTGGGGACGGGCTGAGTATGACGCAAAGCGGATGGCAACGACCCTGAAAACGATTAGCGTGAAGCTCCTGCTGCGGGACGTGCGGCGGATTCCCCGCTCGAATCGGAGTGAATTCATCCGGGCGACCGTCTCAGAGAAGCTGGACCGGCTGAGCCAGCCCGGCTGGCGGCCCAAGACCGAGCGGGGCCGGAAGATGCTGGCGCTGCGGCGTCGCCTGTTCCCACCAGTCGGCCACGGCCACCGTGGACTCAGCCGTCCAGCGAAACTTCCGCTCCTCAGGTCCATTGGCGGTGGCAAGCACGGCCTCTACAGCCATATCGAGGTAGCGCACCTGCAACTCGCGACAAACGCTCTGGAGATCGGTGAAGCCGAAATCCGTGTGCGAGAAGTGGACGAGGTAAAGGTGCTTGATGGGCGGTGCATTCTCGGCTGCCTGCGCTGAAACAACCGCCAGCAGGAGCCAGAGCAGAACCGAGACTGGTTTCATGCGCCCAATCTAGTTGGGCGGCCCCGGCAAGGCGATGCCTTTCGGCGGCTGAGCGCAACTTGGCCAGCGGGAACGTGTTTGGTTACGGCATACGGTGCTCGAAGTGGTTCTCAAGTGAGCTCATGATAGCACCCGCTAGCCAACTCACCCACGCAGCTTCTCGCGCCGCACTGCCACGCAGACGCGCCCGGGCCGACGCCTAATGCGGGCATCCTCGGCGCCTTCGCATCCGGTACGCCCCGTGCGACGCAATTCACAAGCAATGCGTGTCGGTTGGTCAGCGGAAACGCGCTTGCCACGCTACGGTCAGCCGCTACTCTCTGCGTTGGACGCAATCAAGAGAAACCAGGCGTGAAGAAGCCCACAGCCATAGACCTGTATTCGGGATGCGGCGGCCTGACTCTCGGTTTGAAGCAGGCTGGGTATCGGGTCCTGGGCGCGGTGGAGAATGACCTGCTGGCGGTTGAGACTTACCGGGTCAACCACGCCGAGGTCCATGTGTGGGCGCAGGACATCCGCAGGCTTTCCGTGGCCGAGGTCCGGCGCAGGTTCCGCCTCAAGCCCAGTGAACTCGACCTGTTGGCCGGGTGTCCGCCCTGCCAAGGCTTCTCCACCATGACGACGCTCAACGGAAAACGCCCTCGCCGCGATCCCCGCAACAATCTCGTCCTGGAGTTTATTCGTTTTGTCCGCGGCTTGAAGCCCAAGGCCATTATGCTGGAGAATGTGCCGGGGCTGGAAACCGACCGCCGGATGAACGAGGTGCGCCGCGTTTTGAGGCAGTTGGGCTACGAATGCAACTCCGGTGTGCTGGACGCTGCGGACTACGGTGTGCCGCAACGCCGCCGCCGGTTTATTCTCCTGGCTGGCCGCAAGGCCAAGATACCGTTTGCCGAGCCGGCGCAGGCCAAGAAAACCGTGCGCGCCGCATTCGCCAAGTTGGACAAAGGACGGGCGAGAAAGGACCCGCTCCATTTGCTGGGAGAAACGCGCAGCGCGAAGGTGACGGCCCTCATCCGCTCGATCCCCAGAAACGGCGGCAGCCGATTGGACTTGGGGGAGCATCGTCAACTTGATTGCCATCGGAATTGCGACGGGTTCAAGGACGTTTACGGGCGCATGGCTTGGGACGACGTTTCCCCAACCATCACCGGGGGATGCTGCAATCCGTCCAAGGGTCGCTTCCTTCACCCGACCAAGAATCGGTGCATCACGTTGCGTGAGGCCGCGCTGCTCCAAACGTTCCCGCCTACATACTTCTTCTCCACCAAGCGTGGCAAGTTCCCAGCGGCGCAGATGATTGGAAACGCTTTGCCGCCGGAGTTCATCCGGAGGCACGCAAAGGCGGTTTCTGCTTGCTTGGCTGGAGCTCGCGCCCGAAATCGCTTTCCGAACGCCAACTGATGCTATGAGCAAGAAGTCGTCTCCAAAGCCGCAGGGGCATCCGCCTCTGAAATTCAAAGTCCTCGGCAGGACCTTGGAACATTTCGGCGTCCAGATGTACAAGCGCCGTGAGGTTGCAATAGCCGAGCTTGTCGCAAACTGTTGGGATGCCGGCGCGACTGAGGTTGTCATTGATCTTCCCGATCCATCGAAATACAACCCCGACACAAGCAAGATTGTGATCCGGGACACGGGATGCGGGATGAGCCGTGGGGAAGTTCAGGATTCTTACTTGGTTCTGGGGCGGAATCGGCGTCGCGAGGGGGGAATTGAAGTGCAAACATGTCTGCCCTTGGACTTCGGTGAAAAGCAGAAGAAGGGGAATGCGAAACCGGAGACGATCCAGAAGACTCGGCGGGTTATGGGGAGAAAGGGAATCGGAAAGCTGGCAGGGTTCGGGCTCGCGCGAAAGATGACAGTGGCAACTTGGCAAGCAGCGGAGGGATTGGAGTTCTATTTGGATCTCACCGCACTGAAAGCCGAAGACAACACTTCTGAGGACAAAGTGATCCAATGGAAGCCGATTGCACCCCGCACGAAACTCAGCGCTTCCGGGACCGTCGTCACCTTGGAAACACTCAAGCACAAGACGCCGATGGACGTTGACAGCCTGAGGCGTTCTCTGGCACGACGGCTAAGCCGCACTGTCAAAGGCCAGATGACGATCACGATCAATGGCCATGAACTTCCCGATCCAACTCCACCTCTTGACTTCCGCCTGCCGAGCCAAGAAAGTGAACAGCACCTCGAGGAGGTCAAATTAACCGATGGCTCCATCGCTCGATACTGGTACGGTTTTGCCACGGACGTGATACACGAGCGGGAACTGCGCGGTTTCACCATCCTCGTCCAAGGCAAGGTGGCTCAAGCTCCGCCTTTCTTCTTCGATGTTGAAGCAAGAGCGTCCGGCCAACATGCCACGCGATACGTAATTGGCGAAATCGAGGCGGACTTCTTGGACAGCGGTACCGACGACGACACGGACTTGGTTTCGACGGATCGCCAAGAAATCGACTGGGAAGACGAAAAAGCGCAAGTCTTGAAGGTGTGGGGAGAGGAGTTGAGCAAGAAAGCTCTCCGTGATTGCACGGAGTTTCGCGGACAGAAGACGGTCAATGAAGTGTTGAGCAACCCCGAGTTGGACAACCGAATCAAGCGCCTCGACAGGCCGTCGCAGAAGCAGATCAGCCAGTTTCTGCGCATCCTCGGGAATCGTGATTCTGAGAACGGCAAGACCTTGGAACTTGCAGGCGCCCTTGTGCGGGCATACGAGTTCCGGCAGTTCCATGATGTGATCGAGGAAATCGAGGAAGCATCGAGCGATCCCGACAAACTGGCAGCGATGCTCCAGCAACTCAACGAGTGGAAGGTGCTGGAAAGCCGTGCGATTCTCGAGGTGGTCAGGGGGCGACTTGATATACTCGACAAGTTCGAAAAAATGTTGTGCAACGACGCCCCGGAAACCGCCTCGTCGCGAACTCCCGAGAACATGCACGATCTCTTGGCGGGCAATCCTTGGCTCTTGAATCCAGAATGGCAAGTGCTCGCCGAGGAGAAGAAGATTACAACGCAGCTTCGGGAGTGGGGGCAAAAGGACCTGCCGAAATACAACGGGAGGTTTGATTTCCTCGCGTTGGGCAGCGAACGTGACTTGGCAATTATCGAGATAAAGCGACCAGACTATCCGGCTGAACTTTCCGAAGTGAACCGCCTGTTTGAATACGCCGACAGGCTGTCGGTCGGACATGACCGACATTTCAATATGGTCTTCATCTGTGGGCGAGAGCCAAAGATCAGCAAGCAGCAGCTGGAGGGACTCCAAGCGAGACCTGACTTCGAAATCCGGTGCTGGAATGAGCTGTTCCGCAAGACCCGCGGCGTTTATGAACATTACCGGGCAGTTCTTGAGGGAGCTGTCGACAATCCAGGTTTTGCTGCAAAGGAAGCGGAGGTTGCCCGTACGCGTCACTTGTTAGAGCATGGCATCCATCGCGGCCCAAAGGACCGGGCCGGAGGGCTGCCAATGTCAGATGTGTCCTACAAGGAAACCAAGAAATCGGGCCGATAACTGACTGCGGGTTGGCGGTGTTCGACCGCATCGTGACGGACGTATTCTCCAAAGCAAAGCGGTCTCAGGTCATGTCTCGTGTTAGAGGCCGCGGGAACGAGCGCACGGAGTTGGCGTTGGTTTCATTGCTGCGCCGCAGCAGCCTGTCCGGTTGGCGGCGGCATCAGCCCCTCTTCGGAAAGCCCGACTTCGTCTTTAGGAAGCAACGGTTGGCGGTGTTTGTGGACGGCTGTTTCTGGCACTGCTGTCCGCTCCACGCCACACAGCCGGCAACCAACCGCGCTTTCTGGCGAAAGAAGCTGGGCAGAACCAAAGCCCGTGACATTCTGGTAAATCGAACCCTCCGCAGAGCGGGCTGGCGCGTGCTTCGCATTTGGCAGCATGAACTGACGCCGAAACGCGAAGCGGGATTGGTTCGGCGGATGAAACGGCTTCTGGGCTGATGTCACGAAGGGCAACGGCGGGCGGTCCTCGGCTCGTCGGTTACGTGTAATCTTCCTGAAGATGCGGGCCAACAAGTTCGTTGGCGTCCTGAAGCGCCTCGCGCGGGAAATCGGCGAGCGGGCTGGTTGACGGCATGGATGCGACTTCGCGTGTTCCGCACTGCTGTTCCCCAACATCGTGGCCTCCTGCCTCCTGCGGACATTCTTATGGACACCTTTCAACCGCAGAGACGCGATGGACGCAGAGCGGCGGAGCCGAACCGAACACGCCAGAGGATAACCGCGGAATACGCAGAATACGCGAAAGGGGAAGTCTTGCCGGGGCTGCTTTCCGCGTGTTCCGTGTATTCCGCGGTGTCTTGGGCTTTTGCAGTGCCGAGCCCTGCTGCCAAATCGCCCCCGCTGCGGCTGTCGCGTCTCCGCGGTTGACGAACGTTGGTTGTTTGGTTGCGGCCTCGTCGCGCTGTGTCTCTGCGTCTGTTGGCAGGCAAGACAAGAGAGGAATCGTCCCAGAAAAAGCAGTTGAACGGCGAAGACGCAAAGTCACGAAGTTGAGCGAGAGAGCGTTGCGCGCAAAACCGCCAGCCCGGCGTTTTCACCCGCAGGGTGAATCTCGCTTTCCTTCAGGACCCATTCTGCTTCGCGCCTTTGCGCCTTCGCTGTTCATCCCAACAGCGGAATCCAGGATCATTCCGGCCAGAGTGCGCGCGCGGCAACTGGCGGCTGGCCGAGCGCGGGCCGGCTGAACTTCTCGCCGAACTTCGTGAAGCCTTCCACGAAGCCGCCGTGGCTCAGGAAGAACTGGCCATTCTCGACGCCCATGAAGCGATCTAGACGATCGCTCCGGCCCGTGGGATCGTGGCTGAAGCTTGCGGTCGTGAGCTCGATCCACTCACCCGCGTCCGTGCGAATCCATTGGTTGCCGTAAAGCGCCTTGCGACGCAGGTGGCCGGTGCTGCCCCAGAAGTTCTCGCTGAAGCTGTGCAAGCCACGCAGCGAACCGCCTTCCTTCGGCGCTTTCCACGACGAGATCAGCATCCACTTCCGGCTGTCCGGGTGAAAGTAATAGCCGGAGAAGATCGTGAACGTCTCGTTGGTCGGTTGCGCCGTCACCATGAAACGCTGCACCTCGCCGGTTTTCCACGGATACTTCAGATGGCTGTGCCCGCCCGTGCCTTCATTGCCGAAATCGCCGCTATAAACGCCGTCGCCCTTCCCCATGAGCTTCACGCGATTCTCGTCCGAGACCTTGTTGCGATCCACTGCCTCCCCGCCGCTGTCCCAAACGCTGAAGATGATGCGGCGTTCCGTGGGACTGTTGACCTGCATGCCGAAGTAACCGCGATGCCAGCCGCACGCCATGTAGAAGGTGGTCACGGGTTCATCCACGGCGGTCACTTCGCAGTAGAACGCCGCGACGTTCGTGCCGGGCGGGGCGGGATAGGCCAGATGAACGGACGCCGCGTTGCGTCGCTCCTTCAGATTGAAATGCGCGTCGGCCAACGCCGGTCCGTCGAGCACCAGCGCGTCCAGGTCGCCGAAGGGCTGCCCTTTGGAGTTGAGCGATTCGAGTGCGAATCGTTGATAGCCAGCTTTCTCGATCTTGAAACTGCCGAAGTCAGCCGTCACGGGAGCTTCATCACCGCCACCTCTCGCGGCGACCTCACGGGATTGTCCTGCCACCGTGAGCTTCAGCTTCGACTCCGCATCCTTCGGCAGCCGCAGAATCACCTTGGCCGTGAGTTCGCCGGTTTGCTTGAACTCGCCGTACCAGTTCACGCTGATTGCGGGATCGCTCCAGCGCGTGACACCGGAGCGTTCCGAAACGCGCGCCCCGTCCGCATCAGGCAAGGTGTAAGCGGTAAACGCGGGCACGCGCAACTCGGCGGCGAGGCACGCCGTTGACGCGAACAGAGCAAATAGGAGGAATCTGGTGAAGTGCATGGTGTATCGGGGAGATGGTTTACGAGGCAGCGGGTGGACCGGTTTCGGCAAACAGTTGCGTGCTGAAGTAACGCTCGGCACGGTCGCAGAGCAGCGTGACAATCGTTGCGCCCGGCGGCAGGTCACGGGCCACCTGCAGCGCCGCCGCCACGTTCGCGCCGGAACTCGTGCCAACCAGCAGGCCGAATTCACGGTGCAGCCGCCGGGTCATCTGCATCGCGTCCTCGGCGCCGATCTTTACGGTGCCATCCAAGGGTGCGTTCCGCAGGAGCGGCGGCACAAAGCCCTTGCCCGCGACTCCTTCGATGCAGAAGCAGCAGCGACACTCGGCCGCGTGGAGCTCATCTTCGGCGGGCTCCATGGCGACGATGCGAGCTTCCGGGTATCGTGCCTTAATCGCACGCCCGCATCCGCCCAGCGAGCCGCCCGTCCCGTAGCCTGCCACGAACGCGTCAATCGGCCCTGCCACCTGCTGAATCATTTCTGGGCCGGTGGTGTGCTCGTGGTCTTCGCTGTTCAGCGGATTCTCAAACTGCCGCGGCAGAAAATAGCGCGGATCCCGCGCCGCCATCTCGCGCGAGCGATCAATGCCCGCCTGGTAAGTACCACCGTCTGGCAGCAAAATCACTTCCGCGCCAAACCGCCGGAGCAAGTGCCTCCGCTCCACGCTCGCGCCTTCGCTCATGAGAATGGTCACACCATAGCCACGCGCGGCGCCGACCATCGCGAGCGCAATGCCGGTGTTGCCACTCGTGCATTCCAAGATGACCGAGTCCGGTTTCAGAAGCCCGCGCCGCTCGGCATCCACAATCACGCACTGGGCAAAGCGATCCTTAATGCTGCCGCTGGGATTGCGAAACTCGCACTTGGCGTGAAGCGTCACGCCCTCGGCCCGGAAATGCATCGGGATCAGCGGCGTGTTGCCGATGAGCGACAGGACCGGTGACGCGAGGTGGTTGGATTCAGTCGCTGCGCTCTGTTCTGCGGCAACAGACCGCCGGGATTGGGGCTTCAACGAAGGTGGTTCCACTGGCGACTGGGCGGTGTTAATCATCCCTCATTCCTATGGGTTGGCGGTGATGATGTCCAGTTCGGCGAGGGCGGCGAACGGTTGTCCGCTCACCTCCGATTTCACCAACACGCGCAGGAAGCGGGCGTTCACAGTCGGGTTGAACCGCACGGTTTCAGACTCACTGGTGTTCCTCCCCCGCAGCTCGGCCACCGGTAATCCCCAGTCGCCGGCACGGACGCTGGCGAAGATTTCCGCAAGGGCTATGCGGCCATTCGCCTGGTCCTGGCGCGGCAGACAGGTGATGCCTTGCAGCGGCACTTCGCGGCCCAAATCAACGACCAGTTCGTGGGGCATGGGATCATTTTGCGGCTGCCAACGTGTGTGCCAGAACGTGCCAGGGTCACCGTCGAGGACATTTGCCGCCATGTTGCCGTTTGCGACATCCTCGCTGTCCACCTGAACCACCTTCGCGCCCAGCCGTCGCAGACCCGTGTTGCCGCACCGGCTTTCGATCCAAGACAAGGACAATTCCGTCGTCGGACGAAATGCGGCGCTGCCAACATAGCGCAGCAGACTGCGGCGAAACTGGCGCGCGGCGGGGCGACGCTCGAGGTCGCTGGTCAGATCGTAGCCACAAACCAAAAGCGATCCCTTGCCAATCCTGGCTTCAAACACCTGACCCAACAGCGCGTTGTAGTGAAAGTCGGGCACGGGCTGCACGATGGGGCGGAAACCTGCCGGCGCGCCCGTCAATTCAAAGGTCGTCGCACCGGCGCAGAGATCGCGCCATTGCCAGTCGCTGCCGCCGTCGTTGGGAAACTCCTTCAAGGCGGGGTGCTGCGGATCGCACAGCACGCCCAGCGAGGAGAACTTGTTGCCCCACCAACCGGCGGACCAATAGACGGACTCGAAACCGGTCCGCGCGGTGTGAGGGTTTTTTACGCCATGCGCCAGCAGCACGACCTTGCCGCCGTCCTGGAGTGTGCGCAGCGCGGTGTCGTCCAGAGAGCGCGTCACCAAAACGCCTGCGGGTTCGGGCGCGTCCGATGCCATCGGATACGCCCAGAGGTTCCAGTGATTCTCCACGCGTGCAAAGGTCACCGCGAGCGTCAGTGCGGACGGTTGATGAATGCGATCCAACGCCACGGTGATCGCCCCCAGTTCAGACACGCTCCCGGCTGGCGCTGCCTTTGCGTTCAAGCGGCCACGCGCAACGGTCTTGCTGCTTCGATCTTTCAGCGACCATTCCACGACGCCCGCAGGCAGGTTACGAGGACCGAAGTTGGCGACCTCCAGCTTCGCGCTGAAAGTCTCTGCGGAAGTCCATACGAACTTCGGGAACCGCGCCAGCACAACCACCGGCGCATTCCACGCGCGCACGTCTTCGGCCCGAACCACCCCCTTCGTTTCCCAAAACGGATCGAGGATGCCGACGAGCGCCTCGCTCTGCCCGGTGAAATCGTTGAGCATGAGCAATTGGTAACCCGCGTAACCACGAGTGCGGAGCATGCCCTCGTGCTCGGCTTTGTATTGCGCGAGCTGAAAGCGCGCCGAAGCGCGGACGCAGTCCCCGAGCTGACCGGCGAGTCCATTCGTGACCAACGCGCACCGATAACGCTCCAGGTTCAGCGGCAGCAAGGGACCTGTGAACTTCGGCAGCAGTTTGTCGTAATCGGGGAACACGGGCCGCTGTCCCGTCTCATGCGCGATCACTGGCACCGGTGATGCCTCGACCGCCTTGCCGAAATCCCAATCGGTGTGCGCGGGACCGACGCCTCGTGTGCTGGCACCGCTGTTGTGGGTGAACCAGTAATCATCGGCGGGCAAGTTCTTGCGCGCCCCGCAACCGGTGTAGAGCCGGCGCGGGTCGAGCGTCTTGATCTCCTCGACCATTGCGTTGACGCGCTCCCAATCCGTGCTCTGCATGCCGAACTCGTTGCCGATCGCGCACAGCAGGAACGACGGATGATTGCCGTACGCCTCGGACATCCGGCGCAATTCCGCGCGCAAGAACTCGGTGACATCTGGGTCACGCCCGATGGCTGGCGGCTTGGTGATCGTGCCAGTGCCCCAGTCGTCCACCCATGCCGGCGCTTCCGGCTGGAGATAGATGCCCAACCGGTCCGCCGCCTCGAACGCGGCCTCCGGTGGACACCACGTGTGAAATCGAACGTGGTTGAAGCCGTATTGCTTCATCACGCGGAGCACGCGTTCCCATTCCCGCACGGACATCGGCGGATGGCCCGTCTTCGGATACACGGCACAATCCAGCGTGCCGCGAAGAAAGACCGGTCGCCCGTTCAGGCGCATCTCCGTCCCGACGCGCTCGACGTGACGAAAGCCGAAAAGCACGCTCGTGTCGTCGCGCGACCTGTCTGCTGTCTCCAACGAGGCTTGGATGCGGTAGCGAACGGGATTGAACTCATCCCAGGTCTGAGCCGGCTCGCGAAGTTGCAGTGTGGCTTCGTGAACATTCGTCCCCGACGCGCACGCCACCTCCAGGGAAGCTTCGGCCAGCGGGCGTTCACCGCGCTCGGGGAGCAGACGGAGATTCAGCAAACCGGTCGCGGCCCCGGCGTCCGGGTTGGCCGACTGCACCACGACTTTCACCGACCGACGGTCCGAGGCGGGAAACACCACCGCCGAGCGTACCGAAAAGCGGCTTGCCGCCTCCAGCGTGATCGCGCCGATCATGCCATTCCAGCGGGATTGGGTTTCCGGCCCGTAGGCGTGCGTGACGGTCGAGAGGTTGTGGATCATCCGGTTGTCCACGCGAACCGTCAGCCGGTGCCGCCCAAGCGAAAGAACGCCAAGTTCGTGCCGATGCTCCGCCACCAGACTGTCGCACGAACCAACCGGGCGACCATCCAACCACACGTCAGTTTTCCAGATCGCACGCTCGATTCGCAGCACAACCGGCCGTTCTTTCCAAGCCTTCGGGATTTCAACTTCGCGCTCATACCACGCTGGGCCGACGAAGAGATGCCGGCGCACGAGGTAGCCGTGCTCGTCAGCGCGCACGGGTTCTTTCACGCCGGGGAACCGTGTGGTGACGGGAAAGGGTGCCGCGTGCAGCATCGTGTGGGTGTCCAGCGGGAAACCAAAGCCAGCAAGGTCCGTCGTGTTGGGAAGTCTGATGCGGTCGCTGCCCACCAACGGCGCGCCGGGCCAGTTGGCACTAAGCCCCTCGTCTTCGGCATCCAGTCGCAGTCGCCATTCGCCGGATAGGTCGAACGTGTCTTCGGCGGAGGCTGAAAATGCTAACATTGCCGCCGCCAGCGAGAAAGCCAGCCAGGAGAGAATTTTCTCAATCCACGTTTGCGCTTTGAACCCTTGAACCGTCTGAGGATTCCTTCGGCGCGTTTGTAGTTCCGGCTTTAGCCGGTGCGCGCGGCCCAAACC
>CAYJNU010000024.1:0-13911 GCA_964371005.1 uncultured Verrucomicrobiota bacterium
CCATCGGCGTGCTCCTGTGTGCCACCAAAGACAGCGAGGTGGTGGAATACGCCCTGAACCGCTCCATGTCGCCCGCGTTGATCGCGGAATACCAGACCCGCCTGCCCGATCGCCGCCTGCTCCAGCGTAAGCTCCACGAGTTCTATCAACTGGCGATGCCAAGGCCCAAAGCAGAAGATTGAACAATGGCGACCGACTTGAAAGCGTCACTGGTCCGGGATAAAGAACCAAGCAAGGTATGAATGATCCACGCACTCGAATCAGTGGTAATGCGACTCAGCAACAGTTATTGAGCAATCTGGAGGGTGCCAAATCGCTCTTGTGCTTGTTCAAGCTTGCAGAGAATTTGGGCATCCATATCGAAGAACTGCGGCGGATGTTGGAAGAAGTCCCGGGCCTCTCGCAGAAAACTCTGGAGCTCGTGTATATGCCTGACCGTTTCAACGATCACTTTGCAGAGCGCGGTTGGATCGCACACGAATCGCTTAATACTGACCTGGCACAGAGGGCAATCAAGTTCGCAGACGCGGGCAAGTTCGACGAAGCTGAACAGATACTCGTGGATTACCACAACGATGAAACGCTGGACTTCACGATCCGGCGTGGCATGCAATTCAACGCGTTCCGTCCACGCTGGGAAATCGTTCAAACAGCCAAGGAAGACTACTTGCGCGGGCGGTACTACTCAGCGATTCCGCTCATCTTGATGACAATCGATAGATTCGTAAACGATATCGAGCAGACAGGATTCTTCACGGACAGAACCGATCTGACCGCGTGGGATTCCATCGCGGCGCACAGCTCTGGACTTAAGAGGTTAGCGGCGATACTGAACCGATCACGAAAACGAACAACGACCGAACCACTGACCCTTCTCTATAGAAACGGCATCTTGCATGGGCGGGATCTCGGCTACGGGAACAAGGCTGTCGCAGCAAAAGCGTGGGCTGCCTTGTCAGCTATTTTCGATTGGGCGTCAGCAGTCGAGGAAGGAAGAAAGCAAGCACCTCAACCAACCCCAAAACCTTCTCTGGCTGAATTGTTGGTCAAGCTGTCCGAAATCGAGGAAATCAGGAGGAAAACAGAGGCGTGGAAGCCTCGCTCCATCTCCGTCGGGACAGATATCCCAGAAACCGGTGCATCAGACGAGTACAAACCCGGCTCACCGGAGCAAGCGTTGGCGGGCTTCCTCGCATATTGGAAGGTCAAGAACTACGGCAAGATGGCTTTATTGCTGTGCGATTTTAGCGGAAGAGCTTCTTCCAAACGTGCTGGAGAAGTGCGAGAAACCTATGGCCCACATGAATTAGCCGGATTTCGGTTAGTTGATGTCCATGATGACGCCCCAGCGGTTACTGTTGTCCGGGTGGTTTTGAAATGTTCAAAGCATGGGAAGTCGAGCGAAACTGAGGTTTCTTTGCGGATGTTCTACCAGAATGAAAACGGCGAGCCACGTGCCTACCCCTTTGAAGATGCTTCATGGGTGATTTTCGAGGCAGGTTTCAACGAAGTCATTTACGCAAGGTAGTAGTCGTGGGCCTCACCATCTCCTACACCCTTTCGACGAAACGCAAACTGGCGGAAGACGTGGTTCGCCAACTCGCCGACCGCACGGCAGCGTTCGCCCGCAAGATCGGTTGCGCCGAAGTCTGCGGACCAGACCCTGGCGGACCGGAATTGATCCAGCTCCGCAAGCTCCCCAACGGCGACACCACCGGCGACTTCTTCCCGGCGGAATCCGGCTGGTGCGTGATGGTCGTGCCGGGAGAAGGCTGCGCGCCGGCGCATTTCGGTCTGTGCCGCTACTCCGGCAGCCGCACTTGGAAGTTGACGAACTGGTGCAAGACGCAACACGCCGCGCGGCACGGGTGGGAACATTTCCTGACCTGCCATCGGCGGGTGATCAGCCTGCTCGACCTGTGGCGCGACTTCAGTGTGGACGTAAAGGTTTCGGACGAGGGAGAGTTTTGGGAGACACGCTCCGTCGAGCGGCTGAAGGAACGTCTCGGCGCGTATGATCGGCTCGTCGCCGCGGTGGCTGGCGCGCTCAAAGACGAATTTGGCGAGGGTGGGCCAAGCGTCCGAGCGCAGATCTTCGACGATGGGCGTTTCGAACGACTTGAAGCCGAGGGCCGCGCCGAGTTGCGGCAAAGATCGAAGAGATGCAGAAGCTGTTTCCCAAAGACGGGCTCTCGCACAACGGGAAAGAATGAACATGAAAGCGCTCGGTTGGATTCTGGGAATACTCTTATTGGCCACTGGTTGCCAGTTGGTCCAAAGCCATCGAACCGTCGGGCCGCCGGAGCTGGTCTCGGTCAGTAAGATTTGGAGCGCCGGCAAGCACAACGCCTTCACGGACCTCACGGGATTCGACGGGAAGTGGTTTTGCACATTTCGGGAGTCCGAGGCGCACGTTGGCGGGAACGGCCGGATTCGCGTACTGACTTCAAACGATGGCGAGAGTTGGTATTCCGCGGCTCTGCTGAGCGAAGACGGCATTGATCTGCGCGATCCGAAGCTCTCCGTCACGCCGGACAACCGGCTCATGCTCGTCATGGGTGGCTCGGTTTACGAGGGCAGGAAACTGGTCGGGCGACAGCCCCGCGTGGCGTTCTCCGAAGACAGCCAGACCTGGACCGCGCCACGCCGCGTGCTGGAGGAGGGCGACTGGCTCTGGCGCGTGACCTGGCACAAAGGCCACGCCTACGGGATCGCCTACCGCTCGACTTCGCGGAATGCTGCAAATTCCAGTGCGGCTGCGGACTGGTCGGTTCGGCTTTTTGAAAGCGCCGACGGGATCACGTATCGCTTGGTCACGCCACTTGCCGTTACCGGGCTGCCCAACGAAGCCACCGTTCGTTTTACGAAGAACGGCGACTGCGTGGCGCTGGTGCGTCGCGAAGGGCCGGGCGAAGATCGCGCGGCGTGGATTGGCCGGAGTGCTGCGCCATACACGGACTGGCAATGGCATTCCTCGGGCATGCAAATCGGTGGGCCGAACTTTCTCGTGCTGCCAAACGGCGCGATGATCGCCAGCGGAAGGCATTACGGCGACAAGGCGACCGGCAACAAGACCTTCGTCGGTCGCATGAGCTTCGACGCCGTGAAACCGGAGTTGATTCTGCCCAGCGGCGGCGATTGCAGCTATCCGGGCTTGGTGTGGCACGATGGATTACTCTGGGTGAGCTACTACTCGTCCCACGAGGGCAAGTCCGCGATCTACCTGGCCAAGGTCCGGTGGCCGGGGATTTAGCCGTCGGTTTACTTCTGGCAGCGAGCGCGCGGACCTGCGCGATGACCATTCCGAGCTACGCAGAGTGCCCGACGCCGCTGGCGAGGAACCACGCTTTGAGTCGCCGCCCGCCTCCTTGACGGCGCGGCAGAGACACGCGTCCGTCCAATCTTTCAACCGCTCGCCCCACTTCGGATCGTGGAAGTCCAACGACTGCAGGAAGCAACAGACGTCGGTGACTCATGGAGGATCAGCTTCACGCGCCGGCACCTGTCTGACCAGTTGTTCACTCAGCGATTTGAGTTTCGCGAAAGAACCCGTTCATGCACTTTCCCAACACGTATGAAACTGAGTGGATTTGCCGGGAATGAATCGCGGTTGAGCAGACAACCGCTCCGTGCCCTTCTGGGCCTGGTCACTCTTGCCGGCAGTATGAGCGCACCCGCCCTGGCGGCAGACCAAGCACCGCTGCCGCGCGATCACGTCTATTTCCAGGCCGACTTTGAAGCCACCAACGCGACCAAGGTATTCGTTGGTTCCACCAAGATCGAAGCTGGATATCGCAGCCAACGGGCGTTGGCCATCGAGAGTAAGCCCGGAGGAGCTGGCTCGACCGTTCACGTGACTTTACCGGCGGAGGCGATGCGCGGCTACTTGGTTCGTGGAACGGCGATGGTGCGAGCTGACGTCGTGAGCGCCAAACCTAATCCGTGGAACGGGGTCAAGTTCATGCTCGCCATCGAAACGCCGGACCGGAAGCTCTGGCCGCAGGCGAGCATTGAGACCGGCACGTTTGACTGGCGACGGATCGCTTTCACCGCCCGTGTGCCGGCCGATGCCACCGCCGTCACGCTGGTGCTCGGCTTGGAACAAGTGACCGGCAAGGCATGGTTTGACGATCTGAAGCTTGCAGTCGCCAAACCGCCGGTCGTGCGCGTGGCAAAACCGGTTTCAGGTCCACCCTACACCGGTCACAGCGAGCCGCGGTTGCGCGGAGCCATGATCAGCCCGAACATTGACGCCGAGGGTCTCCGGGTTTTGGGACATGATTGGAACGCGAACCTCATCCGCTGGCAACTGATCCAGAGCGGGCGTTCCGGTCCCCCCGCAACTCTCGACGATTACGATCAGTGGCTGGAAGCCGAGTTGAAGAAGCTGGATGCCGCGTTGCCGGTGTGTGAACAGCACGGGCTGCGAGTAGTCTTGGACCTGCATTCGCCGCCGGGCGGCAAGGCGACGGCGGGCGGCTACGTGGGCTCGGACGACCGGTTGTTCACTGATCCGGCTTGTCAAAGGAAGTTTGTGGAAGTGTGGCAGCGCATGGCGACGCGTTACAGACATGCGAAACCGATTTGGGGCTACGACTTGGTGAACGAGCCGGTTGAGGATTTTGTGGAGGAAGGTTGCGACGATTGGCAAGCGCTGGCGGAACGCGCGGCGCGGGCCATCCGCGCGGTTGACCCAGAGCGGACGATCATCATCGAGCCGGCGGCCTGGGGTGGGCCGGATGGCTTGAATGAACTGGTACCGTTGCCAGTGTCGAATGTGGTTTACAGCGTTCACATGTACATCCCACACGCGTTCACTCACCAGGGAGTTTTCAGCTCCGGGCCGTCGTATCAGTACCCCGGATTGATCGAAGGCAAGCAGTGGGACAAGGCGCAATTGGAGGCGGCCTTGCGGCCGGCGGTGGACTTCCAGAAGGCCTATGGCGTGCAGATTTACATCGGCGAATTTAGCGCCATCCGCTGGGCGCCCGACGACAGTGCGGGCCGTTACCTGAAGGACCTGATTGATGTCTTTGAGGCGTACGGTTGGGACTGGAGTTACCACGCATTTCGGGAATGGGACGGTTGGAGTGTTGAGCACGGCCCGGATCGCAACAACCGCGAGCGCGCCGCCGAACCGACCGATCGTGAGCGTTTGTTGCGGGAATGGTTTGCGCGAAACCAAAAACCCCGCTGGTAAGGTGGCGTAGCCCAGCGTGAAATCATGACTTGCTCACGCGCAGGCTGCCGGCCCGATCCTGATTCTTTCCCTTGCACCAGGCCGCAGCAGTGGCGCATTTTGGCGTCATGGTGAACATGCAGACAATCTTCCATCGGACCTCACGACCTGTGACGTCTGTCGCACCCTGGACGAAGACCCTGTTCTGGATGCTCGGGCTCGGACTCTGGCTCGCGCTGCTGGCAGCCGGTTATGCCGGTGAGTCCAATCCGATCACGCTGCATCCGGACAACTCGCATTACCTCTTGTTTCGCGGCAGACCCACCGTTCTGATCACCTCGGGCGAGCACTATGGCGCGGTGCTCAACCTGGATTTCGATTACCGCAAGTATCTCGACACGCTGGCGAAGGATGGCTTGAACCTCACCCGCACCTTTTCCGGCGCTTATGTCGAACCCCAGGGCGCGTTCAAAATCGCCCGCAACACGCTCGCCCCGGGCCCGGGCCGGTTCATCGCTCCCTGGGCGCGTTCGGACACCGCCGGCTACGCCAACGGCGGGAACAAGTTCGACCTCAGCCGCTGGAACGCGGAGTATTTCAAACGCCTCAAAGCCTTCGTGGCGCACGCGGCCACGCGGGGCGTTGTGGTCGAATACACGCTGTTCTGTCCGTTTTACGACGAGAGCCAGTGGAAACTCAGTCCGCAGAACGCCGCGAACAACGTCCATGGCGTCGGCTCGATCGCACGCACCAACGTGTACACCCTTGATCAACACGGCGGATTGCTCGCCGTCCACGAAGCCCTCGTCCGCAAGGTGGTCGCCGAACTCAAGGATTGCGACAACGTGATGTACGAGATCTGCAACGAGCCTTACTTCGGCGGCGTAACCCTGGAATGGCAACACCACATCGCCGATGTGATCGTGGACGCGGAGAGAGCATTTCCGCACAAGCACCTCATCACGCAGAACATCGCCAACGGTAAGGCGAAGATCGAAACGCCGCATCCGAGCGTCTCCGTGTTCAACTTCCACTATGCCCAACCGCCAGACGCCGTGGCCCTGAATCAGCATCTCAATAAAGTCATCGGCGACAACGAAACCGGTTTTCGCGGTACAAACGATCTGCCATATCGTGTCGAAGCGTGGGAGTTCCTCCTCGCGGGTGGAGGGTTGTTTAATAATCTGGATTACTCCTTCGTTGCCGGACAGGAGGATGGCGCTTTCGTCTATCCCGACACCCAACCGGGAGGCGGCAACCCAGCTTTCCGGCGGCAGATCAAGATTCTCAAGGACTTCATCCACGGATTCGACTTCCTGCGCTTGAAACCGGCGGACTCCGCGCTGGAGGTCGTCAAGCTCGACAGCGACAAATCCATCCGTGTGCTGGCCGAACCGGGAAAAGCCTACGCGATCTACATCGGCCCCAAGAATCCGCGTGAGGCGGTGAGGGGAGAACCCCGAAGCCGCAACGCCACGATCGCGCTGAACCTGCCAACCGGCACTTACCGAAGCGAGTGGGTCAGCGTGCTCACAGGCGAGATCGAGAAGGGCGAGACGCACCAGCACAGCAGCGGCCGGCTCGTTCTGAACTCGCCTCCCTATCACGCAGACATCGCGTTGAGGGTGACGAGCCGGTAGGTGGCCACCAGAAGTCTCCCCAGCAGCCACCGGACAGAGGACTCCGCCACGCAAAAAAGGCGAGGCCCTTGCCTCGCCCTGCTAAATCGTATGCGCCGTGATCAGGCAACCGCCGCAGCCGCAGCCGCCTTCTTCGCAGCGGTCTTCGCCACAGCGGCCTTGCTCGTCGCTTCCTTCACCAGGGTCGCACCCTTGCCCACGCGCTTGCGCAGATAGGTGAGCTTGGCCCGACGAACGTCGCCCTTGCGCTCGACCTCAATCTTTTCCACGCGCGGCGAGTTCACGGGGAACACACGTTCCACGCCCTCGCCGTAGCTGATGCGGCGGACGGTGAACATGGCGTTCAAGCCATGCCCGCGCCGCCCGATGACCACCCCGGAGAAAATCTGAATGCGTTCCTTGTCGCCTTCCACCACGCGGGTGTGAACGCGAACGCTGTCGCCCACGCCAAAGTCGGCCTTGTCCTTGCGGTATTGATCCGCTTCGATTTTATCAAGCAATGCCTGGTTCATAGTCTGTCACTTTCCTTCGAGCCGAGGTCATGAGGCTCAGTCTGGTTTTGACCTTTCATCCCTTCGCGAGCCTCCTCACGTTGGCTCCTACTCATTAAATCCGGTCGCCGTTCCTGGGTCCGCTGTCGCGCCTGCTCTGTTCGCCACTTGGCAATCTCGGCATGGTTGCCGGAGAGCAAAATGTCGGGCACTTTTTGCCCGCGGAATTCCGCCGGCCGCGTGTAGTGCGGATATTCCAGCAATCCGTGGCTGAACGATTCGTCCAGCGAACTCTCATCGTCGCCAAGCACGCCCGGAATCAGTCGGGTGACGGCATCGATGACGATCATCGCCGGCAGCGCACCGTTGGTCAGCACGAAATCGCCGATGGACAACTCGTCATCCGCCAGCCCCTCGCGAATGCGCTCGTCGAAACCCTCATAACTGCCACAGACGAGGAGCAGATGCTCGCGTTGCGCCATCTCACGGGCGACGGCCTGGTTGAACACACGACCTGCCGGCGACAGCAGGACCACGTGCGCGGGGTCCTGGCCAGCAGTCAAATGTTCGACGGCTTCAAAGAGCGGTTCGGGTTTCAGCACCATCCCCGGCCCGCCACCGAATGGACGGTCGTCCACGGTTTTGTGCCGGTCATGGGCGTAATCCCGCAAATTATGAATGCGCAACTCCAGTCGCCCGGTGGTGCGCGCACGCTTGACGATGCTCTCGTCCAGCGGCCCGGCGAACATGCCGGGAAACAACGTGAGCACGTCAACTTTCATGCTCGTGCCCGGGAGGCGCGCCGGTGATGGCCGGTCAGGCTGGCGGCCTCTGGTCTTCCACGATCTCCAGCGAACAGCGCAGGCCCTTCTTGGCGCTCCCCGCCAGCAGGAGCGAGCGGATCGCATTGATCGTGACGCCCTGCTTGCCAATGATCTTGCCGACGTCCTTTGGGTCCAGGCGCAACTCGTACACCGTCGCCCCATGCCGGTCCACCGGTGTGACGGTAACGGCTTCAGGGTTCGCCACCAAACCCTTGACGACAAATTCAAGGAACGTTTGCATGACTCGACAGCAGGCGACCTTAGACAGCCGCAGCCGCCTTGGTCGCCTTCTTGATGAAGCTGGCGACGGTCTCGCTGGGCTGCGCGCCTTTGCTGACCCAATACTTGGCGCGCTCGAGATCGAGCGTGAACTTCTCGCTCTTCTTCTGCGGCAGGTAGGTCCCGATTTCTTCGATGAACCTGCCGTCGCGCGGGCTGCGGCTATCGGCCACCACAACGCGGTACGCGGGTTTGTTCTTCGCACCGACCCGCTTTAACCGGATTCTTACTGCCATAAATTATCTTTGCTTTGGGCGGACGGCGAACACTCGCCATCCGCTGCCTATCTCTGTTTCCTCGAAAGGAGCGCAGAAAGTAGTCGCGGGGCCGAGGCTTGGCAAGCCCTGTTTTCAAACGCGACTTGGCGTTTCGGCTTCGCGGTTGGTCCGTCCGTGCCGACCGGGGGCGGATCGCGGCACGGAAATACCCGCCGGAAGCGCTCGACGGTCAGCGTCCTGACGTCTCCAAGGAAACACCATTTCCAATCTCATCAGGCCTCGACCGGGCACCACACACTCCGTCAGGGTTGTAGCAGCGGGCACGCTCCACCGGTTCGTGGTCGCGGCGTCCTCGTCGCGCAAGATCCCTCACGCGCTCTCCGGCGATTCGGATGGCCACAACAACTGGCAGGAGTGGCGCGCGGACACCGTTCCGACGAATGCTCTGTCCCGGCTGGCGTTGGTCTCGCCAACGAATGCTCCCGGCGGCTTGGCTGTGACTTGGCAGAGCGTGGCGACACGAAGCTACTTCCTGGAACGCGGGATGGACTTGGCAGGTATCCCTGCATTTTTCACCCTGGCCACGAACATCCCCGGTCAGCCAGGCGCGACGACCTTCAGAGACACCACCGCGACCAACGGCTCGCCGCTACCTCACCAGTTCAAACGCAAATCCCTTCAGATACTCCGTCTCCGGGATCATCGGAATGATCGGGTGATCCGGCGATTGTGCGTAAGTGGCGACGCGGCGGAGAATCTTGCGCGTGTCGTAGGCAGCGGAGAGCACCGCATCTTGGAAGAGACTGGCATTGACGTGATGGGAGCAGCAGAACGTCGCCAGCGTGCCGCCGGGCCGCAGCAGCTTGAGCGCACGGACGTGAATCTCCTTGTAGCCGCGCAACGCATCCGGCACGGAGGCCCGGTTGCGCGTGAAGGACGGCGGGTCGAGCACGATGAGGTCGAAGCGCGGGATCAGCTTCTCGTGCGGTGCGGTCTTAGTGTTCGCCTTAAGCCAGTCGAAGACGTTGATCGCCTCGGCGGAACATTTGTCGGCCAAGCCATTTGCGGCAGCGGTGCGCGTGGCAGCAGCAATGGCCTCAGCGCTCTGGTCCAGCATGTGAACGTGCGCCGCGCCGGCCCGCGCGGCGTGGAGCGCGAAGCCGCCGAGAAAGCTGAAGCAATCCAGCACTTGCGCGCCCTTTGCGAACTGCGCCGCGGCCTGATAGTTCACCTGTTGATCGAGGTACAGGCCGGTTTTGTGGCCCGCCGCCAGGTCGGCTTCGAACTTCAGCCCGTTGAGATTCACCGCCAGCGGCCCAGAATGCTCGCCGTCGAGCACGCCGTTAACCTCCTCCATGCCTTCGAACTTGCGCGAGGCCATGTCGCTACGCTCCAGGATGGCGCGTGGCGAAAACAGCTTTTTGAGGGCGGCGACGATCTTGTCCTTCCGCATTTCCATGCCGAGGGCCGAAATCTGCACCACAAGAACATCCTCGTATTTGTCCACGATCAGGCCGCTAAGGAAATCGCTCTCAGCGTTGACGACCCGGAACGAGGTGGCGGTGGGCAGGTGGCGCTGCCGCACTGCCAAGGCAGTCTGGATGCGTTGCTCGAAAAACGCCTGGTCCACCTCGATGCGATCGGCGCACAGCACGCGGACGTGAATCCGCGATTTGGAGTTGAAGAAGCCCACGCCCAACAACCGTTGGCGGTGATCCTTGACCTGGACGAGCTCGCCGTCCGTGGGTGGTGTGGTGACGCGGAGGATCGAGCTTTGATAGACCCAAGGGTGGCCCGCCACGATGCGGTCGGCTTCGCCGGGCTTCAGATAGACAGTTGGCAATGCATTCATGTTTGTAAACAGTGGGGCGGAGCGCCGAACTCCAGTTCGGCACGGAACCGCCAGGCAGAGACTCGCCGGTTCGGAAACCGGCGCTCCAAGCGGCCCACATGAAGCCAGAATCGGACGGGCGATGGAAGGAAATGTTTCCGCGCCCTGCACGCGGCGCAAGCGAGCATCAGATCCTGGCCACCTCGCACTTCGGATAGCTCACCCCGCACTTCCGACTGAACTTCATCACGTCGGCTGGTACGGTTTTGAGTAACCGATCTCGCTGAATCGTTGGTCCACGCTGGGAGACTTCGGCCAACGGCGTCACCGCTCCCACGGGGCGGCGGGACGCATGGGGCCATTGTAGGGTGACGCTCCGTGTGGTTTCATCCCACGCGGCGGCGCCGCCGGCGGTTCAGGAACTTGCGCTCTCGGCGGTTCGATGAACCCATAGTATCTCCCCATCCAGTAATCCTCCAGCCAGCCGATCGGCGGCGTGACGACCCGACCGTCGGTGCCGTCGTCGTACCCGAGAGCGGAGCGGCTGCCCCATGCGGGGCCGAGCTCACGCGGCGAAAGGGCGCGTGTGCCGCCCGCGTAGGGCACGTAACCGCGACGCGGCGCAAGGTCGCTGCGGTGTGAGTTATGGAAGCTGTAATTCACCAGGTCCAGCGACCACTCCCGGAGATGCTGCGCGGCCTGCGGCGTTTCGCAATCGTTCCCCGTGAGGGCGCCGTAGATGAAGTTGAAGAACGGCACCTGCTGCATCCGCATTACCTCCCAATGGCGCTCGAGGCTGCGCAGGTAAATGGACCGTAGCTCGGGGTCTTTCGCGTAGCGCAACAGGGGGTGGTAACAACGGAACGCCAGTTCATCATCCCAAGGCACGACGCTGTCGGGCGGAAAGGTAAGCTTCTGCCGCACGGTATAAGTGTGATAACGCCACTTGAGCAGTTGCGCGAGGCCGGCTTGATACTTCGGGTCGCCGGTCAGCGCGAAGGCTGTCTGCACGTAGGTCTGCGCTTCCATGCCGTTCAGTCCGCGCGACTCCATGCCGTAGGGTCGCAACAGGTACTCGGAATCCCAACGCCCCCAACGGGTGGGTTTCCCGTCCATGTCGCGGAGCACCCAGCCGTTGTCCATGATGTGCGACGCGATATTCGCGATGTGTTTGGCCGCGCGTTCTTTCTCCGGTCCTCTTGCCGCGAGATCATGGAACAAGCTGACGGCATACATGTGCCCGTTCACTTCGTCGCTGGAGGTATCGCCTTTCCACAGCCAAAGTCCGTCATCGGTTGGATACCATTTGGCTGGCAACCCGCCCGAGCCTTGAGTTGATCGCTGCCCACGATCCGCTTTGAGCGACCAGATGGCGCGCGCGATGAAACCAGGTTTCGGCGTGATGTCATCCAGCCAGATCATGGCCTTGAACGCCTCGACCGCTTCCTTCCGCGCCTGCTCGTCTCCGGTGGCGGCGAATTTGAAACTCATCGCGGCCAGGTAATCAGCCGTGTGGCCGCCGTCGTTGTCGCTGATTTCGCGCAGCCAGCCATCTGCGTCACCCGACCAATAAAGCTTGTGGACGAACCCGAGCCGCTTGAATCCCCATTCCTCCAGCTCCCGCTCGAAATGCGCCGCCTTCTTGGCCAGCGTGAAAGGCTCGTAGCGGATGATACCCAGCCCGCCGTCGGTCGCGATGTAAACCACGTGATCCCGCACCGCGATGTCCCTTACGTGGTCCCCGGGCAGCCAGCGTTGCGCGCCAAAGTAGTGACAGGCCTCGCCGGTCTTGCGAATCGCGCCACGCGTCGTTCCGATCCACAAATCGCCGTCGAAACCCTCGGCGAGGCAGGTCGTGTCTTCGTACGGCAGTCCATCCAGACCGCGCAAGGTCGTCAGCGCCATGCCGCGCAACACCGCCACGCCACGGTCTGTGGCGACGAAGAGTCGGCTGCCCAGCGCAAGCATGTCGCGTGTGACCGGCGAGGGCATCATGCCCCAATCCACCGGATTCTCCACGAAGGTCCTTCCCTCCAGCAACGCCAGACTGCCGCGTCGCAACAGGTAGAGCGTCCCGCTGTAGGAGGCAATTCGTTCCACCGGTCCGATTTCGACCGGATCGGCCAGAATCTGGGAGAAGTCTTCCATGACCACGGTGCTGTCGCTGGAGAGATAGCCGCCAGCCGGCTTGATATTGACGAACTTGCCGTCTTCAAATTGGAAAACGTCATCGCGCGCGGCGCCATAGACCTGGCCCAGGTGCAGGCAGAAATCATTGAACGGCGTTCCGTGAACTCGTACCCAAGCCTCATCGGAGTAACGAAACGTCCCTTTCTCACCGGCGGCCCAAAGCGCACCCCCGAGCGACCGCAACCGTGTAACTCCAACGGGAGTCCCGGCCACTTCAATGAATGCTCCATCCTGTAGCGTTTTGAGAATCCCGCCGACGACTACATAAACCAAGTCCTGATGCACCGCGATTGCCGTGACCGGTTTGCCCGTGGCGACCTTCTGGCCGACCTCTTGCAGGTATGCCTCGTCGGCGACCGGCTTCCAAACCCGGCGGGATTCCAAGGTGGCGTTGTCTCCCGGTGCAGACGTCGCCCGGGCCTCTCCGAACAGCGTCAGCGCCAAGCACAGCGCGAAGCTGCGAGTCGCCAGGACACCAGCCGAAGCTCGCCAATTCGCAGGCAGCACTCTTCCCGCGCGAGTGAGTGTGTGTGTCATAAGTCTGCGAAGATGTCCGCGAGTTCATGAACCGTAAAGCAGAAATCCAAAACTACTGGCGCGCATCCGCGGGTTCGCGCAGACTCCCATAACGCTCGCGCCGCAATCCTGTTTTGTGGCGATCCGGAAGTTGAACTGCAGCCGACCCAGCGAACTCGCGACTTACCCGGACGCGTTGCGGCAGCGGCGCATCGTTAACCATGCATGCTCGGCGCTCCGGCTTATCCCGCGGCTTGCACGCCTTCGCGTTGGGCGTGGTCGCTACTCTGACCCTCTACGCACAGAGTGCTGAGCCTGCCAGCACGGAAAGCAGGCCCTCGAGCGCTAGCAAGTCCACTCTCCGAATCTCTGACCTGCGATGCGAATACACGCGGAATCCCCTTGGCGTGGATACCGCCCGCCCCCAACTGGGCTGGGTATTGGAATCACTTGAACGGAATCAACGGCAGACCGCCTATCAGATTCTGGTCGCGACGACGCCGGAATTGCTGGCGGCCGGCAAGGGTGACCTCTGGGATTCGGGCCAGGTCAAGTCCGCCGCATCCCTTCATGTGCCTTATGACGGCGCGCTGTTGAGGTCGCTTCTTCGTTGCCACTGGAAGTCGCGAGTGTGGGATGCTGCCGGGAACGCGTCGGATTGGAGCCAACCGGCATTTTGGGAGATGGGACTGTTGCAGCCAAAGGACTGGGAGGCGCACTGGATTGGCAGCGGACCGGCGCGG
>CAYJNU010000024.1:13921-15703 GCA_964371005.1 uncultured Verrucomicrobiota bacterium
TTGTGGGTAGTTTTGCCGCAAATGGTGTGGGTGGCGCACTGTTTTGGCTGGGGACGGGCGGGGTAACCGCGCCCCGAAGCAGGGTTCTTCAAGAGTACCAAGGAACTCGCGAATTCGAGCCAGAAGGTCAACTTCGACGGCAGGTCAACGTTGCTCCGCAAGCGCTTCGTTGCAGACAAGCCGGTCCGCCGCGCGCGAGTCTGTGTGACCGGGCTTGGCTACTACGAACTCTCGTGCAATGGTCAGCGTGTCGGCGACCGCGTGCTGGCTCCGGCGAAGAGCAACTACCGCAAGTGGGTGCTCTACGATGTTTACGATGTGACCACCCAATTGCGCGACGGAACGAACGTCCTGGGAGTCATGCTGGGCAATGGCTGGTTCAATCCCTACCCCAAATGGTGGGAGCCGTATCGGATGCAATGGTTCGGCTCGAAACGCGCCCTCCTGCAACTGCACCTCGAATACGCGGACGGCTCTTCGGAGGTCGTTGGTTCTGATGGATCGTGGCGAACCGCGGCCGGGCCGGTGCTTTCGTCGTGTGTCTTTGACGGCGAGCTTTATGACGCGACCCAAGAACAGCCGGGATGGGACCGGCCCGGTTTCGACGATGCTAGTTGGCAAGCAGCCCATGTCGTCGAACCACCAGGCGGGGTCCTCATCTCGCATCTCATGCCGCCCATCAAGGTCATCGAACACCTCAAACCGGTCTCCGTCAGCAGACCCAAGCCCGGGGTCCATGTGTTCGACTTAGGTCAGAACTTCGCAGGCTGGGTGAGGTTGAACGCCACCGGCCCACCCGGCACGCGCATTACCTTGCGCTACGCCGAAGATATTCATCCCGACGGAATGATTGACGCGAAGAGCAACGAGCGCGCTCTGGCGACGGATGTGTATGTGATGAAGGGGCAAGGCCACGAGGTGTATGAACCGAGGTTCACGTTTCACGGCTTCCGGTATGTGGAGGTGACAGGCTTTCCCGGCAGTCCCGAACTCGAAAACCTGTTGGGCTGCGTGGTTCACACGGCGTGTGAAAGCACGGGGGAGTTCACCTGCGACAACGAGTTGATCAACCGCATTCATCGCGCCACCCGCTGGTCGCAGCGTAGCAACCTGATGGGCTACCCCATGGACTGCCCGCAACGCGATGAACGGTTGGGCTGGTTCGGTGACGCGATGGTCTCCATGGAGGAAGCCATGTTCAACTTCGACCTGCCGCTATTCTATCGGCAATGGCTCGACGGTGTGCGCTTCAACCAGAACGAAGCGAACGGCGACATTTCCATCGTCTCACCGCGCCCCTACATCACCGATGAACCGGACCCGACCTGGAGCAGCGCCTACGTGGTGATGGCGTGGCAGTATTACGCGCATTACGGCGACCGGCGCTTCTTGGAAGTGCATTTCGATTCCATGCGGCGCTACGTGGATTACCTCGGCACGCAGGCCACCAACCACATCCTGCCGAAGTATTGGATCGGCGACTGGGGCACGATTGTCGAGGGCTGGAAGGAAGGCGAGCCCGTATCGGTGGTCACCGGGTTCTACTATTACGACGCATTGATTGTGTCCCAAGCGGCGCGTGTCCTCGGGAAAGCAGCAGACGCGGAGAAATACAGCGAGCTCGCGAGCCAGATCAAGGCCGCGTTCAACCGCACTTTCTACGACGCCAAGCGGCGGCAATATGAACCAGGCACGCAGTTCAGCAACGCCTTCCCTCTGTTCCTCGGCCTGGCGGAGGCGTCGGAGGAGACGGCCGTGCTGGAGAACATCCTGCGTGATATT
>CAYJNU010000024.1:15713-28461 GCA_964371005.1 uncultured Verrucomicrobiota bacterium
ACGACGGCCATTTCGATGTCGGCGTGCTTGGCGCAAAGTATCTGATTGATGCGCTAACCCAGTGCGGGCGATCGGACGCGGCTTTCAAACTGGCGACCCAAACCGGGTATCCCAGTTGGGCGCACATGCTCGAAGGCGGCCGGACCACACTGTCCGAATTCTGGGATCTGCACGGCTCGCACAATCACGTCATGCTGGGCAGCATTGACGCGTGGTTCTATCGAACGCTCGCCGGCATCCACCCCGACGAAGCCAAACCCGGGTTCGAGCACCTCACAATCCGGCCGTTCATTCCCGCCTCCATGTCGTTTGTTCGAGCGGGCATTTACACCGTGCGTGGCCGTGTCGCGGTGGAATGGACGAAGCAGAATGGTTCGCTGCAAATGAAGCTCGGCATTCCGGTGGGCAGTTCCGCAACGGTTCACGTGCCGGCGGCTTCCATCAAACGGGTGCTGAGCACGCCGACGTTGGACTCGGTGAGATTCGAAGCGGGAGCTGTGGTCTTCGAGGTTGGCTCCGGCAATTATGAATTCCGTGCAGACGCCAGCAGGTAGCAGGCGGCGTTCGCTGCTCCAAATGTCGGCTGGACATTCCCCGCGCGGATACAACCGGTCTGCACTACGCCCAGGTCAAGCAGCCGACACTGGAATGCGTTTCAGTTTACCCGGGCCGAGGTGCTCCACGAGCGGTTCGATGGACAGGAAGCGGACTTGGGCCGGCGACCGACGAAGCCGGTCCACCCGTGGCAGGCCGTGTTTGCGATTCTCCACGCTGACGCCCCACCAGATGTGATTCTGTTCGGCGGCGAACCGCAGCTTGTCTCTCTTGAGGCTGCGAGTGACCCACACGCAAATCTATTGGGAATACGGCAATCCGACAGCGGTGAACCGCGCCAGGGCCCTGCTGCAACCCACGATGAGTAACCAGAACCAACACATCATGGGTTGGGTGTGGATGTGATGCAAACCAACCAAAGTGCGCCCTACAACTGGTCCACCCTCGACGCCCGTGTCAATCTGATGAAGTCCATGGGGGACCAGTCTGCCCATCTGGCTTTCTGAGTATTACACGGCCAAGTACAACGCCAGCGGCACCCCGTTCCAAGCCTCTGCGAATGCCTCCATGTATGGCTGGATGATCCGCGGTGCCAGCAACTCGCCGCTGATATTCCCAGCTACCATCAGGGCATGCTGCCACAACACCCTGTTCCACCATCGTTGACGGCATCTGCTCCCGAGAGTCCTCGCGCTCGGACAAGCGCAGCTACACCTTCTCCGGCAAAACGAACGGCTTGCGGTAAGGACGGGTCAGCAGTCGGTTGGCCTGGCGGTTACCGATGAAACGCTCGATCCGGGGATCGATCTTTAGGGTGGGGCCGAGCGTGAGTCTGGCCTGTTTGATGTCCACGCCGTTTTTGGCCAGGTGTTCATCCATGCGGGCCAGGGTTTCCTGCGCGGCGCTATCGGACTTGTGCGCAGCTTGCAGGGCATCTGGATCGGCAGCGTGGCCCATGCGGTGCGAGACGTTGCCGAGATGGCACAGGGCGCTGGAGAGGTGGCCTTCGAGGATGTCGGCATTCTGATCCTCGCGCCGGCGGCTGCGGACGGCCTTGATGAAATTGGCGAAGTGGTCTTCCTCGCGTTGGCCGCCGAACTTCTTGATCTCCTTGCCCTCCAGGTCCCAGGCGGTGTGGCCGTCGGTGTAGCCGCCTTCGCATTCGATCATCTGACCGATGCCCTCGCCGCGGTATTTGTCCATGTTCTGCGTCCAGCCTTTGGCCTGGAACTCCTTCCCTTTCGGGAGGCCGCGGGTTTCAAAGATCAAGAGGGCGTCGCCGTAATTGAAGACGCACATCTGGGTGTTGGCGGTTTCGCCGTCGTCCACGTAGCCGAGGCGTCCGCCGATGCTGAAGACGGAGGCGGGCAGTTCCATTTTGCCCAGCGCCCAGCGGCACTTGTCCATCTCGTGGATGCCCTGGTTGCCCATGTCGCCATTGCCGGTGTTCCAGACCCAGTGCCAGTCGTAATGGAGCTTCTTCCGCATGAGCGGCAGTTTGAGCGCCGGGCCGCACCAGAGGTCGTAGTCAATGCCCGGCGGGATGGGCTGCGGACCGTCCACCTTGCCGATGCTCTGGCGCGGCTTGTAGCAGAGGCCGCGGGCGATCTTGATCTTGCCGATGTGGCCCTCGCGAATCCATGCCCACGCTTGCGAATAGGCCGGCATCGAGCGGCTCTGCGTCCCGGCCTGGACGATGCGATTGTATTTGCGAGACGCTTCAACAGATCTGCGACCTTCCGAGACGTTGTGCGAAACAGGCTTCTCGACGTAAACGTCCTTGCCCGCCTGGCAACCCCAGACAGTGATGAGCGAATGCCAGTGGTTGGGCGTGGCGGTGGAGATGGCGTCGATGTCCGGGTTTTCCAGCAACTTGCGAACGTCAGTGTAGGTCTGGACCGGAATGCCCTTATCTATGAGCCGCCGCGCCCCGTTTTCGAGAATGTTCGAATCGCAATCGCACAAGGCGACGAGGCGGACGCCCGGCATCTTGCTGAACGCGTCAATGTGCGACCCGCCGCGTCCGCCAAAGCCGATGACAGCGATCCGGATGTCCTCGTTGGCACCGCGCACGCGTAACTGCGCGCTGCCAGGTGCGCGACTCTTGCCCGTGGCGCAACCCGCGAGGATTGGCGGCAGGCCAAGCGAACCGGCGGCTAGCAAGGAGTTCCTCAGGAAGGCTCGGCGACTTTGGGGTGAGTCGGTTTTCATTGGCACGCTTGGGATTCTGGACTTGAGATTCGCTCAGACTTTCGGCGGGACGACGAAGCCGGGCCGGTACGGGCGCGTCAGCAGATCGTTGGCTTTGTCCAGCGATGGACCGGCGGTGAAACGCTCGGTCTTGGGGTCCATCTTCAACGGTATCCCCAAAGTGATCTGCTCTTTCGCGATGTCCACGCCGTTGGCGGCAAGGTGCTCGGTCATGCGTCCGAAAGCCTCGGTGAAGCCGGGATTGCTCTTGATGACTTCCCTGATCTCATCGGGCGATTTCCGCGCTCCGAGGCGGTAGGAAATGTTGCCGGTGTGGCAGAGCGCGCTGGAAAGGTGGCCTTCGAGAATGTCCGCGTTGAGATCGGCTTGCTTGCGGCTGCGGATGGCTTTGATCCAGTTGGCGTGATGGCCCTCGGAACCCTTGAAAGCCTTGATGACCTTCCCCTCGCGGTCATAAGCCGTCGCGGAGGAGTAACTCGGGATCGTGACGTGGCCGCCTTCGCACTCGATGACGATCCCGATACTCGCGCCTTTGTGATTATCCATATCCTTCGAGTCCGTCTTGGAGGGAAGACCGCGCACTTCATAAATAAGCGGCGCGGCAGCGTAATCGTGATAAATGAGCTGCGTGTTCGCCGTTTCGCCATCGTCAATGTAGCCGAGGCGTCCGCCGACCGAAATGACGTTCGGGGAAAGTTCCGTCTCACCGAGGAACCAACGGGCGACGTCCATCTCGTGGATGCCCTGGTTGCCCAGATCGCCGTTGCCGGTATTCCAAACCCAGTGCCAATCGTAATGGAGGCGCTGGCGCAGGAGCGGCAGCTTGAGCGCGGGCCCGCACCAGAGATCGTAGTCGATGCCGGCTGGGATGGGTTGCGGGCCGTCCACCTTGCCAATGCTCGCGCGGCGCTTGTAGCAGAGGCCACGGGCGACCTTGATCTTCCCGAGGTTTCCGGCGCGGACCCAGGCGACGGCAGCCTTGATGCCCTCGATCGAGGAGCGACTCTGCGCACCCATCTGAACGATCCGGTTGAACTGACGGGCGACCTCCACCGTGCGGCGGCCTTCCCAGACGTTGTGAGACGATGGCTTTTCCACGTAAACGTCCTTGCCGGCCTGACAGGCCCAGACAGTGATGAGCGCGTGCCAGTGGTTCGGTGTGGCCGTGGAGATGGCGTCCACGTTCTTGCTCTCGAGCAGCTTTCGGACGTCGGTGTAGGTCTCAACACCTTCGTGTTTTTTCGCACCGCGGGCCAACACGTTTTCGTCGGCGTCGCACAACGCCGTGAGGCGCACGCCGGGAATCTTCTGGAGGTCGCTGATGTGGTTGCCTCCCCGGCCATTGAAGCCGACGACGGCAACGCGGACATCGCTGTTGGCGCCCGCGACCTGTGACCAGGAACGCGCGGAGAAAGCAACGGCGGCGGTGGTGAGAGCGGTGGATTTGAGAAAGGTGCGACGATTCATAGGATTGAGGACGTTGGAGGAATGCTCATGGTTTCGGGAAAGCTCCTATTGTGCAGCCAGGGCGGTGACCGCTTTGGTGTATTCCTGGTACCGCTCGGCGACCTTGGCCTGCTGTTCATCGCCTTCGTGGAAATAGAAACGATAGCGGAACGTGATGCTCTTGCCCGCGGGGACAACGAGGTTGCCGGCGTTCTTGTCGGAAAGCTTCTCGAAATCGTGCTGGCCGAAGGGATTTGCCGCAAACAAACCGTAATCGCGCACGTGCCACCAGGTGGGATGCCGCGGATTCTGTGGATGATCGAAGATGGCCACACCGACGGTCTTGCCGTCCACCGGCCCGAAATAATCACACCACGCGGCGCGCTTGCCCCAGGTCGCATTATCTCGTACGCCTTCGCTGTTGACGATATGGCCGCCGGGCGTGCCGGCGTTTTCCTTGTTCGGCTTCAAACGCATGGTCTCGGCCAACCGGAGGGCCATCGAGCCTTCTTTCGTATCGCCAAAGACAACCTGACCATTGGAAGCGTGGATCGTGATTTCGAAATCCACGAGCCGCTCGTTGGCGGGACGATTGTAGAAACGCATCGTCCGGTCGTCGGTGCAAATGAGCTTGCCGTCGGCCGCGACCCAGTTGTTTCGTGAACTGATGACGGCGGCGGACTTGCCGGAACTGACCTGCGTCAGTTTCTCGCAAACGATCTTACCGAACTGTTTGTCCTCGGACCAGAAGTCCAGCCCGTTGACGCTACCGTGGGTGAACCAGAATGAGCGATGGTGCTTGTGATCGCGGTCCTCGCCCGGCACGTCCTTCATCGGGAAGTTGCGCGTCATGGCCAGGCCTTCGGGGCCGAGGACCGGATAGCAATACGGTCGGGGCGTATTCTTGAAGATGTACTCCGTGAAGAGCTGGCCATTGATCTCGACGCGCACGCGGTCGTCGAGTTGGGTGAGTAGCACGCCCTGGCCCGGCGCAAGACGCGCTTCTTTCTTCGTGCTGGCGCATCCTGAAACGAGGAACGCCAGCAATGCGCAGGCTGCGGCCTGCCACGTGAAACGAGTGAGGGTTTGTAGCATGGGAATGTTCGGGTTGTTCATTGGTGTTTCGACGTTTGATCTGAGGACAAATTCACGGTGCTTTCACGAGCATTTCAATGTCCTGGAAGCAGACCTCGACATCCTGCCCGCCGTGGACTTGCAGCGCCAGGCGGCCCTGCAGCCGGCCCGGATCGTCCAGCAACTCCGCTGACTTGTGCCCGTTCACGTCCACGGCGACACGCCGACCCTGCGCCATCACCGTCATGGTGTTACATTGCTGCGCGCGAAACCACTTCTTCACGTCCTCAGTCTTGGGCTGGCTGACCCACGCACGACCGTTCGTCTCGTAAAGCCCGCCCGCGTCCTTTTCGGCGTCAATCTCCGCCTGGAAACCTGATACGCCGCTGAAACCGGTTTCCTCGATGCGGAAGTACAGCCCGCTGTTGCCTTTGACCGAGCGATAGGTTAGGCGCACGGCAAAGTCGGCGAAAGTCTTGTCTGTGACTAGGTGGCCGAAGTCTGGCACGTCCTTCGAGTGCGCTGCACAAATTGCTCCGTCCGCAATTCTCCAGTCGCCCTTGCCGATGACGTGCCAACCAGCGAGCGTCTTGCCGTCCCAAAGTGGTTTCCAGACGTGTTCGCCAAGGTCCTGCAGGCGGATGTTGCGCCAACGCACCTTCAGCCCGACCTGCTTTGTGCCATGCACCTGCAACGCGATAAGGCCTTTCAGCGTCGCGGTGTCGAAGAGGTCAGAGGCCGGCTCGCCATTGACCCAGGTCTTGATCGAGCCGCCGATGCATTCGATCCGGTACTTGTTCCAGTCGCCGATCTTGTAGGCCCTGCCGCCGGGACTGTTCGTGGCCAGCGGGAACAGCCAGCCGCGCCGGCCTTCCTCGTAGATGCCGCCGCTCCAGCGCCGCTTATCGGACTGATCAATCTCGACCTGGTAGCCGTGAACGCGCCCGGCAGCGATCGCGTTCGTCTTGCCGTTCCAGAAGAACTGCGTCGGGTGATCGTAGCAATGGCTGCGAATCTGTACGCCCGAGTTCAGGCTGGGATCGGCGTTGAGTTCCAACTCGAGGATGAAATCGCCGTATTCCCTTTCGGTGCAGAGGAAACTGTTGGGGGTGTTGGCGACGGTCGTGCCGACGATGCAGCCATCCGCGACTTCGTATTGGGCCTTGCCCCCAAGCTGCACCCAGCCCTCGAGCGACTTACCGTCGAAGATGGGCTTGAGGTTCTCGGCGGTGGTGACCGATGCGGATGCACCCACGAGAAGAAGGATGAGGAGGATCCGCGCCGTCATCGTCAGCGCCCGGAGTGGACTCGAAGCGAGTTTCATGTCGGTCCACAGCAGAACATCCCGCCGCGGTCAAAGACAAGCCGCAAGATGAGCCTCAAGACGGACAAAACTCCCGGCTGCATCCCTGGCGCGGCTTCGGCTTTCGGCATTTCTCAAACGTCGGAATCCCATTTGCCGCGCCGGTCACAACCCCCAATCACGGCACAGAAGCGGGGCACAGTTGCGTTAAGACGGTTGCGAGGTGCACACCGCGTGTACGCAGCGGCACAAATTCGCCGTTCCCTTCCCCCCGCGACTTGCGTATCGTCTCCTCGCAGAAAGCACCAAAGTCATGCTGTATTTCGAACGTGGTTCCGCAACCGACATGCTCACCGGAGACGATCTCCGCGCCGGGTTGTTTCAAGCACTCGACCGGCTCGGACCGCGCCAGCGCGTGCTCGCCATCCCGCCTGACTTCACCCGATTTCACTCGCATGCCGGCGTGCTGACGGGCCTGATCTACGATTACTTCGGCGCGCGGCTGACGGATGTGCTGCCCGCGCTGGGCACACATTCACCCATGACCGCGCCGCAGATCGCTGAGATGTTCGCCGGCGTGCCGGCGGACCTGTTCCGCGTCCATAACTGGCGAACGGGCATCACCACGGTCGGCGAGGTGCCCGGCGAGTTCGTAAAACAGGTGTCCGGCGGCGCGGTGGATTTCGCGTGGCCCGCGCAGCTCGCCAATCTCATCTGGACCGGCCAACACGACTTGATCCTCTCGGTCGGCCAGGTCGTCCCGCACGAGGTGATCGGGATGGCGAACTACAACAAAAACATTTTCGTTGGCACTGGCGGGCAGGAAGGGATCAACAAGAGCCACTTCGTCGGCGCGGCCTACGGCATGGAGCGCATGATGGGCCGGGCAGACACGCCGGTGCGGCGCATGTTGAATTACGCCTCCGAGCATTTCACGAAGCACCTGCCGATCGTGTATGTCCACACGGTTGTAGGCCGCGGCGATGACGGGAAGTTGTGCGTACGCGGGTTGTTCGTGAGCGATGATGCGTCAGGCTTCGACCAAGCAGCGGCGCTCTCGCTCCAGGTCAACTTCGAAATGCTCGACGAGCCGCTCCAGAAGGTGGTTGTCTATCTCGATCCGTCGGAATTCAAGAGCACGTGGTTGGGCAACAAGAGCATCTACCGCACGAGGATGGCGATGGCAGACGGCGGCGGACTCATCGTGCTCGCACCCGGGCTGAAGGAATTCGGCGAAGACCCGGAGATTGACCGGCTGATCCGCAAATACGGCTATCGCGGAACGCCGGCGACGCTGGCAGCAGTAAAGGCAAATACCGAACTACAGAACAACCTGAGCGCCGCGGCACATCTCATCCACGGCTCATCGGAAGGCCGGTTCAACATCACGTATTGTCCGGGCCAGCTTTCGCAGCAGGAAATCGAGAGCGTCAACTTTCGCTACGCCGACTTGAAGCAGATGACCCAGCGCTACCATCCCGCCAAGTTGAAGGATGGCTGGAATACAGTTGACGGCGAGAAGGTCTTCTACATCTCCAACCCGGCGCTCGGGTTGTGGGCGTATCGCGGGCGATTCAACGATTAAACCATCAACATCAGCAAGAAACAGGGCATGAAAGTCCCATTCACCGTAAATCTCAAGGACCAGGTCGCACTCGTGACGGGCGGCGGCGGCGTGTTGTGCAGCACCATGGCGCGGGCGCTGGCGGCGTGCGGCGCGAAAGTGGCCATCGCTGACCTCAAACAGGAAGCAGCGGAAAAGGTGGCGGCGGCCATTCGCAGCGAAGGCGGCGTGGCCATCAGTGTCGGCTGCAACGTGCTGGAAAAGGAAAGCCTGGCCGCGGCCAACGAAACCGTAAAGCAGGAACTCGGCGCGGTGGACATCCTGATCAACGGCGCGGGCGGCAATCACCCGAAAGGCACGACCAGTCTGGAGTATCTGCGCAAGGAAGACTTGTCCGGCGCAGCCAAAGAGCTCGTGACGTTTTACGAGCTCGACCCGAAGGGCATTGAGTTTGTGTTCAACCTGAACTTTCTCGGCACGTTGCTCCCGACCCAGGCGTTCACGCGCGAGATGGCGGGCAAGGGCAAAGGCGTCGTCATCAATATCTCCTCGATGAACTCCTTTCGACCGCTGACGAAGATTCCGGCTTACAGTGGCGCGAAGGCAGCGGTGAGTAATCTCACCCAATGGTTGGCCGTGCATTTCTCGAAAGTCGGCGTGCGCGTCAACGCCCTTGCGCCCGGCTTCTTCGTGACCGATCAGAACCGCACGCTCCTGACCAAGCCGGACGGGACGTGGACGCCGCGGGCCAACACCATCCTGGCGCACACGCCGATGGGCAAGTTTGGCGCGCCGGAGGATTTGGTGGGGGCGCTTCTCTGGCTCGTCTCGGACGACGCGGCTGGCTTTGTCACCGGCGTGGTGGTTCCGATTGACGGCGGTTTCGCTTCGTTCAGCGGGGTTTGATTCCGACTGAGGAGAATGCGGCCGCAGGCAAAGCAAAGCCGGGAGTTGTCTCCCGGCCTTTTCGTCGCAGCCAACTGCAAGGACCAGCTTACTGCGCGGTCCAGGAGAGCCGGTAAAACCGGCCGGCTCCGGTGGCAGAGACAGTGTGGGGGCTCGTCGCGCCGACGACATTAGTGTAGGTGCCGGCAACGGCGGGCGCAGCTTGCAGCACGAAGCGTGGATCAACCCAGCTCAAAAGCACATTGTCGCCGGAGCGGACGATGTTCAGGGGGATGGACGTGACCGGAGCTTGCAGCACCTCGACTTTGAATTGATTGAACTCGAAGTCGAAGGCCGTGGTTTCCTGCGAGTTGGGCCGGATCGCAAAAGCATCAAACCGGTGATAGGCGTAGGTGTTGTCTGTGGCAGTGATCGTCCAATTCGTTCCGTTGCCGGTGATGGAGGCGGTCAGGTCCACCGAGTTCGGCGCAGTGCGTGTCACAGTAATCTCCAGTGTGTAGTTGGTGTAGTCCAGAAACGCTGTGGCGCCGGCCATGCCCGATGGTCCGCTGGCCAAGGAGACCGGGTAGTTGGCGGTCGAACCCATCAAGTTGACGCTGTCCAAGATGGTGCGCGCACGCAATTCGAGCGGAGTGTCATCGGTGAACGTTTGGGCGTAGTCCAGCGTAAGCATGTATCCTCGGACGTTGTCGCCGTTCCCCGTGCTGCCCGACCCGAAGTTGTCGCCGGTCACCCTCGTGCCGCCATCGGCGTAGTCAAACAGACCCAGGCGAAGGTTGCCTCCCGTGGCCGCAATCTGGGTGCTGTTCCAAACCCAGGTGGCTTTGAGCGATTTGCCCACATCCAGATGCACCGGGAGATTCGCCGTTGTGTCCTCCGTGAAATAGCCGATCCACAAGCGCGAAGAAGCGGACTCGGGCATGCCATACAGCATGCCGTTGATGAAGACCATCGAGCTGCTGCTGGACGCGAACCAGACCGAATTGCTGATCGCCACCGGGCCGGTCGTCCGATCTCCGTCTGCCCATCGGTCGTCCACCAGAAGACCCTCGGGCGTACTGACCGGCGGAAGTACCGTGACCGTCGCCACGGCAGAGGTGGCGGAGGAGTGGTCACAAGTGACACTCACGACACAGCGGTACTGAATGCCATCGTCGGCCAACGTGAGATTCGGAGACGAGAAAGTGGGGGATGAGCTTCCCAAGCCGCCGGTCGCGTTGGCCCAGACCGTGCCGCCATCCGTGCTGACCTGCCATTGGTAGGAGGGCGAAGTGCCACCGCCGGTTACCCCGAAGGTGGTGTTGATGCCGGCGGTTACCGTGGTATCGGCCAGGTCCGTCACGGTAGCCGGATTACAGATCGCCGGTGTGGGTGTCGCTTCAGCCCAAGTGGAGGTGATGCGGAGTTCGTCAAACGTGAAGTTGGCGCCGGCTCGCAGGTAGAACCGGCCGGGACCGGTGTTGCTCGTGTCCTCGGTGCCGTTGCTGGTGGAGATGCTCGGCGCAGAAATGCTTCCTTCATCCAGCCCGAACGTGTTCGTGTCCGGGTTGATCCACAGGTCAATGATGTCGTCGCTCGCTCCCACGATCATTTGCTGCCGCACGACCACGAAGACCGTGGTGCCCGCGCTGATGCCGGTGGTCGCGTACGCGGCGGTCCCGGTCGGCTTGTTCGCGCCCAACTGAATCAACTCGCCGGCATTTCGCGCCAACAACTCGAAATGCACTCCACTGCTGGAGCCCAGGCGGTTGACCGAGACGATTTGTTCGCCGGCCGCGTCCACGTCGGCGGCGTTGTTGAACCGGATCAGAAACGAGTAGTAAAGGTTGGTGGCCGTGTTCACTGGAAACTGGCCGCTGTTCGCGAAAGTATCGTAGGTGTTGAGACTCCCCGTCCCGGCGGTGACCTCCGCCTTGTCGCCAGAAGAGGGCACCAGGCCGAGACCCATGCCGTCCAGACTGCCGCTCCCACTCGTGACGGTATAGAGGCCGCTGCTCCCGCTCCAGCCCTCGGCTGCGCCAACCGCCCCCAGGTTTCCGCTGCTAAAGCCGGTCATCTGACTGGTTCGCCAAATATCAGCGAAAACCGCCGTCTGCATGAAGGTGCCGAAGCACGCGATCATCAGGAGGCTCAAGCAGCGCCCGAGCGCACAGTGCGAATTCATTGGGGAAGTGATGCTGAAAGGGGAAAGCTGCGTGGTTTCTTTCATGGGCTTGTCTTGATTCGTTTGCGTTGTCTGAATTGTCGGTGGCGTCGCCGGAGAACATGGTTACGGTCCCCGCCAAGCGGACTTGACCATGCACACCTCAACCCTCGCGAGTGGAACTCGCGTCTTTGTCAGTGTGCCACAGGTGCCGCTCAAGTCACCTGCTCCGCGCTGCAATACAGGTTGAGAATTGAGAACGTGCCGCGCGCATGCGGACAAACTACCCGCTCCGCCCTGGTCAAGGCTTCCAGTAGGACATGGCCAAGCGATACCGGAACCCATCGTTCCCAATGCCCTCCCACAGGCTCGGCTCAAATGCATAGGGCATCCGTCTCGCGTTTTGGAAGAAAACGTGGCCGTCCCCAAAAAGTGCGTTGATGCCGGCAATTCCGCTGTCTCGGTGGGGAGCGGCGCTCGGACTGTTCAGGTTATGCACCAGATCAGTGGCCATGCTCTTGGTTGGATCCACCTGCGTTTGCTTCAAGGTCGCCAGATAACTGTTCTTGCCGGTTTCCTTGATCTCCGGCAATTGAAGTCCCCGGCCAACCAGCTCGACGGACTTCGATTGCGGGAAATAGCTGTAGCCGCCCCGCACTTTGTCCTCCGCGGTAGCGCCGTCCGGCTGGACAGGTGGCGGATTCGGCCAAGCCCCGCCATAAAGGTAGTAATCGTAAGTGTAAACTCCACCCTGTCGCTTGCCACTCGCGCAATAAAGCACCTGCGGATCCGGAATAGCTTTGGTGGACCATAACAGCCCCAAATTGTGAGGGCCCTCGACTATCTGGCCCGTACCGGGCGTAACGCGAGCAAGCTCGTAGGGATACCACGAGTTCGCGTTCCGGAACTTGACCACAGGCAACGCATCGTTTTGTTCGCTGGCGTACATGAAGACCCCGAGACCAATTTGCCTGAGATTGCTGGAGCAGTTGATCCGCATCGCTCGCTCCTTCGCCTTGCTCAAGGCGGGCAGCAGCATGGCGGCCAGGATCGCGATGATCGCGATGACCACCAACAACTCGATCAGGGTGAATCCCCGCCATCGCGGCCGACCCGTCCCCGAAAAAGCGAATCCGGCAGCCGACCCTCGGAGGAATTCCTTGCTAATGACTGAATGAGCCGCAGTTCTCATATTTGATTTCACGCCTGACACTATCAGAGCGGCGGTGGCGTTTCACGCCCGAAGACTTGCACGTTTGCTTGAAAATTGTGCGCCGCCTGCCCAGAAACAGTAGAGGAGTTGCGCGACGATCAACTCGGGACTGTAGCCGTGCGAGGTGCGGATGCGCGGGGCCAAGGCCCGGCAGGCGGCGGCGTTTGTGCTAAAGATCAAACTGCTGGGGCGAGGACTTCGAGGGCCAGCAGTCCGCCAGGGTGGACTGCTTCTGGGTGGGGACAACCTGGAAGCGCAGCTTGGGCGATCGTTTGCGATAGAGCGGCTCGGAGAAGGAGTCGTCCCGCCGGAGATTTGTTCAAACATTCCTCC
>CAYJNU010000024.1:28471-34864 GCA_964371005.1 uncultured Verrucomicrobiota bacterium
CCATTCGCCGGTGCAGCGCCCAAAGCGAACGCCAAGGTCTGGGGTGGCGCGTTGCGGGCGTCAGTTGCGTGAAGATCGCGAATTGAGGCGAGTTTGGATTTGTTCTGCCTTCTCGCCAGCCTGTTCCGGTACACGCCTTCACTATGCCTCCACCGGAGCTGCACTTTCCCCTTTGAACTTGCCCGCCTGCTCCTTAGCCTTCTGCCGGTGAGCGAGAGCCTCCCGAGTGTGACCGTTGTCATCGCCGCGCGACCTGACCAAGCGGAGGTCAAGGCGGCGGATGCCGCGTTGAAGTTCGATTATCCGGCGAACAAGCTTGAGATCATTCTCGCGCGGGGTCGGCAGCCTTCCGTTCAGCGCAATGCGGCCCTCAAGGCGGCCCGCGGGGAGTTGGTCTATTTCCTCGATGATGATTCCGTCGCCCCGCCCGCCAACCTGCGTCGCGCCGTGCCGGTGTTCGCCGATCCGAGAGTGCAGATGCTGGGTGGGCCAAATCTTTGTCCGCCGGAGGCGCCGGAACTGGAGCATCTGTTCGCCCTGGTGCTAGGCAGTTGGTTGGCGTTTGGCCCGAGCCGCGCCCGTTATACTCCCGTCGGCCAAATCCGCGCGAGCGGCGAGAAGGAGTTGATCCTCTGCAACATGATGGCCCGGAAGTCTCCCTTGCTCGAACTCGGGGGCTTCGATGAGTCGCTTTATCCGAACGAAGAGAACGCGCTGATGGACGGCTTGCAGAAGCGCGGCGGCACGCTGATCTACGATCCGGAATTCCTCGTCCATCGTCGCCCGCGTCGGACGCTGAATTCCTTTACCCGGATGTTGATGACTTACGGGCGCGGTCGGGCGGAGCAGTTTCGGCAACTGCCGACGTTCGGTTCGGTGTTGAACTTCGTGCCGCCGATCTTCGTCGTCTATCTTCTGACGCTGGCGGTCGTTTGGGCGATGCCGTCAGTAAAGACGGCAGGATGGGGGTGGGTCGCCTATCATATGCCCCTGGTCGCGTATTCTCTCGCCGTTCTCGGGCAAACGCTCGTGCTCGCTTGGCGGGCTGGTTTTGTCCGCGCGTTGAAGGCCGCCCCGCTTATTGTCGTCAGCCACCTGCTCTACGGCATCGGGTTTTGGCGCGGATTGTTCACGCGACTTCGAACTGATGCGGCGGAACGGGCGAGCGAAGTCCGGTTGGAAGTGCTCCAGCCCCGGAACTGATGGCATGAACGCCACCGTCTGGTCCCACGCCCTGAAGACTTCCGCAGACCCGGCGCGGGCGCGGCATCATTTTGCCATGCTCGCATCAACACCGGCGGGCAGGGGTTTGGCGCGCGCCGACGCCGAGCGAGCGCGGGTGCTGGCGGCCTTGCTCAGCGGATCCGAAGCCTTGAGCATGTTGCTCGTCGCCAATCCGACGTGGTCGGACCTGCTCGAACCGGAGTTGCTCCGGTTTCCCCGGCGCGCGGAAGGTTTGCGCCATGAACTGAAACAAGCGATCGAACCGTTGCTCGCTGCTCGGGATTTCGCAGGCGCTTTGGCGTGGGTACGGCGTTTCAGGCAACGCGAGATGTTACGCATCGCGACGCGCGACCTGGCGCGGTTGGCTTCACTGGCCGAGATCGTTCGCGAGATTTCCGACGTCGCGGACCTTTGTTTGGCAGCAGTCTGGCGGGTGTGCTGGCAGCAACTGGGTGAGCGCCTTGGCCAGCCATATCACCAGGACGCAACCGAACATTGGCAGCCAACAGAGGCGAGCGTGTTGGGCATGGGCAAGCTTGGCGGGCAGGAATTGAACTACAGCTCCGACGTGGACCTGCTCTTTGTTTACGGCGAGGAAGGTCAGGTGTTCAAGGCGCCGCCCACCGGGACGCAGATTTCACGCTCGAACCAGAGCAGTCACACCTTCTTCAACAAGCTGGCCGAAGCCTTTGTTGCCGAAGTAACGCGGCTCGCCCCGGAGGGGATGCTGTATCGTGTGGACATGCGGTTGCGCCCGGAAGGGGATGCCGGTCCGCTGGCTCGCTCGCTGCCGAGCTACGAGAATTACTACGCCCAGTGGGGCCAGACCTGGGAGCGCATGATGCTCGTCAAGGCGCGCGGCGTGGCCGGCGATGCCGGTCTCGCAGCGGAGTTTCTTGAGACGATCCAGTCGTTTCGGTATCCGCGCTCAATCAACGAAAGCGTGCTGGACGAAGTCGCCGCAATGAAGGCGCGGATTGAGCAGGAAGTGGTGAAAGCAGGCGAGTTGGAGCGCAACGTGAAGCTCGGGCGCGGCGGCATTCGCGAAATCGAATTCGTCGTCCAAGCGCAGCAACTTCTGCGCGGCGGGCATCAGCCGTTTCTCCAAAGCCCGCAAACGCTGCCCACGCTCGAAAAGCTCGCGCAGTATGATTTGCTCACCCGCGACGAGGTGCGGCAATTGCGCGAGGCATATTGTTGGTTGCGCGAGGTGGAGCATCGTCTCCAGATGGAGAGCAACCGCCAAACGCACAGCATTCCAGAAAACCAGGCCGCCCAACAGCGGCTGGCCAGGCTTATGGGCGTCCCGACGTTGAAGGATTTCGAGAGTCAACGTCTCGCTCACACGGGCAACGTGCGTCGCATCTACGACAAGTTTCTTAGAGGTGGGCCAAAAGCCCAGGTCTCGTCTCTGCCTGCGGAGTTCACCGGGGAGGAGGAGGTGTGGAAGCAGCGGTTGGCGGAATGCCGGTTTCGTGACCCGGCGAAGGCGTTTCGCATGTTGCAGGAGTTTGTGGAGGGCCCCGGCTATGTCCACGTCTCACCGCGTACGGCGGAGTTGGCTCGCAAGCTTCTGGACAGGCTGTTCAGGCTGTGTCCGCCAACGCTTGGCATCCCGCCATCTGGCGGTTCGGCGGGCGCGCTGCCGGTAGCAGCCGGCACTGCGAACGCGGGTGCGCTTGATGTGTTTTTTCCTGACCTTCAGGTTCTCTCCGACCCCGATCGCGTGGTGACGCGGCTCGATAGCTTCATCACCGCCTATGGGGCGCGGGCGACGTTGTTTGAAATCTGGAACAGCAACCCGTCGCTGTTTGACCTGCTCGTGTTGCTGTTCGACCGTTCGGAGTTCCTGGCGGAGGTGGCAATCCGCACGCCGGACTTGATTGACGAGCAGGTCACGACCGGTCGGCTGCGCCGCAGTCGCACGGTGGAGGACACGTTGGCAGACCTACGCCACGGCGTGCTCGACGCGGACCAGCATGCCTGGCTGCGGCGTTATCATCAGGCGGAGCAGATGCGCATCGGCCTCCGCGACATTCTCGGCCTTGCCGACCCGGAGCAATACCTCACCGAGCTTTCCGCGCTGGCCGACGCCTGTCTGCGATACGCGCTGGAAGTCGTGATGCGCAAGCACCGGCTCAAGCGCGCCCCGTTCGCCATCATCGGCTTGGGCAAGCTGGGCGGGGCGGAGATTGATTATGGTTCGGACCTCGACGTGGTGTTCGTGGCCGACAACAAGGCGCGTAGCCTGGCAAAACTCCAGAAGGTCGCTGCGGACCTGATGGATTTGGTTTCCCGGCGCACCGAGCACGGAGTCGTGTTTCAGATGGACGCGCGGCTGCGGCCCGATGGCGAGAAGGGGTTGCTCGTCAACACGCTCGCGGCCTATGAGGAATACTACCTGCGCCGCGCGGCACTTTGGGAGGTCCAGGCAATCACGCGGACGCGTTTCATTGCCGGTGATGCGCGGGTCGGCGCGGAATTCCGCGAGGTGGCGGCGAGGCTGACGGACTTCAGCGCCGTCGCCTCCGTTGCAGCCGACGTGAAGCGGCCCATTTCCCAATCTCGGGAATCGGGAATCGGGAATCGGGAATTGCCGAATCCTCCTTCCGTCGGCTGCTACAGCGCGAATTGGAAACAGCAGATTCACCAGATGCGAATGCGCATCCAGAAGGAGCGTACTCCGGCCGGAAAGGACGACCTCGCGATCAAGACCGGGCAGGGGGGGCTTGTGGATGCGGAATTCATCGCGCAAGTCCTTTGCCTGGAACGCGGCTGGCAGGAGGCCAACACGCTTCGAGCTTTGGAGAAAGCCCTGAAGGAGGGCCTGCTGCCGGACGCGGAAACTCTGATTGCAGACTATCGCCGGCTTCGACGGGTTGAGGGCATCCTGCGCCGTTGGAGTTACGAAGGTGAGACCGTACTGCCCGATGATCCGGCGCCGTACTACCGCGTCTCGGTGCGCTGTGGTTTCCCGACGCCGGAGGCCTTCCGGGAGGCGTTGGGTTCGTGGCGAGCGGGAATCCGCGGGGTTTACCGCAAGGTTTTCGCCGTGTGAATCTTCGGCAGTTCGGGGCGTGGTGTGGCCCCCGCCCCCGGGGCCGCTGGTGTTCACTGCCGGTTGGTTCAACCCGGGTTCTTTGCCTTCTTCCGATCCGGCAGTGGTTTTTGCTTTCAAACGCCCGGCTTGATTGCGAGCCTGATACCCATACTGAAGCATGCAAGAATTCACTGCCCTTGACGGCGCCCTGCTGATTGACAAGCCCGCCGGCCCGACATCACACGATGTCGTCGCCTTGATTCGCCGGCAGTTCAGGATCGAGAAGGTCGGCCATTGCGGCACGCTTGATCCCAACGCCACCGGTTTGCTGGTCATCGTGCTGGGCCGCGGCACGAAGCTTTCCGAGAAGCTGATGTCCGATGACAAGCTCTACGAAGGTGACATCCACTTTGGCGCGGCTACCGACAGCTATGACGCCGATGGCGAAGTCACCGCCTCGCTACCCGTGCCGCTTCTGACCGTGGAGGAACTGAACACCATGGCGGCTGAGTTCATCGGCGACCAGATGCAGACGCCACCGATGGTTTCCGCGGTGAAGAAGGACGGCGTGCCGCTGTACAAGTTGGCGCGCAAGGGAATCGAGGTGCCCCGCGAGCCCCGGCTGATTCACATCTACCGCTTCCGGTTCTCGGATTACACCGAACCACTGGGGCGCTTCCAACTGGCCTGCACCAAGGGCACGTATGTCCGCAGTGTCGCGCACGAACTCGGGCAGAAGGTTGGCTGCGGCGCGCACCTGGCGACGCTCCGGCGCGTCAGTTCGGGCAAGTTCAACGTGGCCGATGCTCTGCCGCTCGACACTGTTCTTCGACTGACTCAGTCCGAACTGGAGAAGCGGGTGCTTCCCTTTCTGAAGCTGGTGGGCGCAGGTCCATCAACGTCTTGAACGGTTAGGCTGTTGAATCAGGGGTTGGTCCAACGGTCGCAGACGCCAACGCTTGGATGCTGATGAAGATCATTTCCACCGCCAAAGAACTGAAGCCGCGCGGACGCCGGGTTTCCCTTGCGATCGGTTTTTTTGACGGGGTTCACTTGGGCCACCAGCAGATCATCCGGCAAACCATCGCCGATGCGCGCCAGCACGACGCCCTGGCCGTGGTGCTTACGTTCGATCGCCATCCCAACACCGTCGTCGCTCCGACGCGCGTGCCGCCATTGATCTACTCGCTCTCGCAGAAGCAGCGCACCATCGCGTCGTTGAAGGCCGACGCGCTCTTGCTGTTGCATTTCAACAAAGCGCTCAGCCAGCAAAGCGGCGAGTGTTTCGTGCGCAGCCTCGTCGCGGACCTCGGTCGTGTGCAGAGCCTCTGCGTCGGTGCGGATTTCGCCTTCGGCTTCAAGCGCAGCGGTGACGTGGCATTGCTCAAACGGTTGGGGCACGAACTCGCCTTCACCGTGCATGGTCTGGCCGCGGTGTCGCTGGACGGCACGATCGTCAGCAGCACGCGCATCCGGCAAGCCATCCATGCCGGACAACTGGATGCCGCAAGCCAGATGCTGGGGCGGGCCTATTCCATTTGTGGCAAGATTGTCCACGGTGATGGCGTCGGGCGAGAACTCGGGGTCCCGACCGCCAATTTGGATGTCGCAGGCCTGGCCCTGCCTCCCAATGGCGTTTATGCCGTCCATGCCGCGGCGCGGAAGCGGACGCATCAGGCCGTGTTGAACATCGGGTTGCGTCCCACGCTGGGCCAGCCCAAGCCACAGTTGAGTGTAGAGGCGCATCTGCTGGATTTCGAAGGCGACCTGTACGGTGCAGAAATGGAGCTCACCTTCGTAGAGCGGCTGCGTCCGGAAAAGCGTTTCCCCTCGCTTGCCGCGCTCCGGGAGCAGATCGCCGAGGACCTTGCCACCGCACGGGCGCTTTTCTAGCCGCCGCACCCCCTTTCGACCCCTTGGCGCTCGGGTGAGGGTACAGACTGATGCCCTGGTTATCCAATTCCTGGCCGCCCTCAACCGGTCGGCGACAGTGTCGCTGTCCTCCAATGAGCTATTACGCCTCGGCATTGCGCGGACCACGGCCTATCGGGCACTCGCCGCCTTTGAGTCGGCCGGCCTAGCAGACTGTCGGACTTAACCGCCGGAAGATTTTTGAAAACGGATTGAAC
>CAYJNU010000025.1:0-532 GCA_964371005.1 uncultured Verrucomicrobiota bacterium
GGTCCACACTCCCGTCCCAGTGATGAAACGCCACCATGTCGGAGACGAGCGTGGAGTCCACCATCAGTTCGCCGATCCAGTAACCCTCCGGCTTCCGCAAGGACAGCAGATGCTCCTGCGAACGCCGAATCGTCTCCTGAAGGCCGGTCTGGAAAAGGACGCCCTCGCCTGCTGGGGAGAGCCGGCTTTCGGTCGCACTTGCATTGGAGAGGCGTTCAGGCATGGTGCAAAATCTGCGATTTGAGGGTCCGGGAGTAAAGTCTTAAACCCGACCAGTCCCCTTCCTCGCCTCGCCTGTACCCGGGCCGCTTCCCTCCGCTCTTGGGATCAGCAACAGACTCTCGCGTCGGTTTGGCCGATCCTGCCACGGTGGCGGGCCAAAGCCAGCCGCGCCCCGTTGGCACCGGCCCCGGGCGGGGGGCGTCGCGGACACCCCGTCGCGGTTTGGACTGCCTCTGCACCCACGAGAACAGCGGGCGTCAGGAGGGAACAACAGCTAAATTTTACTAGGAGCGCGGCGGTGTGGTGCCCC
>CAYJNU010000025.1:542-22517 GCA_964371005.1 uncultured Verrucomicrobiota bacterium
GTCTAGGGACTCCCTCCGGCACGCCGGTTCGCGAACCGGGCGGAGCGCCCCACCGCTCCTCAGCGGTCGCTGCCCCGTTCGCAAGGACGGATGAATCCGCGCTGAGGACTCGCTGACTCGTTGCTGCTTCCGCGCAATCTGCTCGACTTGGCGAACTCGCCACGTAGGATTTGCTCATGCAGAATCAGCGCGCATCTCTCAAGCCTTTCAAACCCGTCACGTTTACCCGACGCCAGTTCCTGAAACGTGCGTCGCTCGCCAGTGCTGCCGTTGCGGTGCCGACCCTCATTCCTGGTTCGGCGCTCGGACTGAACGGGACCGTCCCGCCCAGCGAGCGCATCGTGATGGCCGGCATGGGCATCGGCAGCCGCGGCACGGGGGTGATGAAATGGATGTTGCCGGAGAAGGACGTGCAATTCGTCGCCATCTGTGATGCCAAGAAATCCTCGCGCGAGGCGATCAAGCGCGTGATTGACGATCACAACGGCACGAAGGACTGCCAAATGTATGCCGACATGCGCGAGTTCCTGGCGAAGCGAACGGACATTGACGGGCTGCTCATCGCGACCGGCGACCGCTGGCACGCCCTGGCGTCCATCATGGCCATGCGCGCCGGCAAAGACGTCTATTCCGAGAAGCCTTCCTCCATGACCGTCGCCGAGGGACGCGCGGTGGTGGAAACGGCCAAGCGCTACGGGCGCATTTACCAGACCGGCACCCAACGCCTGAGCGAAGGCAATTTCGTGTTCTGCATCGAGAGCGCGCTCCAAGGTCGGCTTGGGAAGGTGCATACCGCCTACGCCCATATTGCGCCGTGGGACGCCGCGGAGATGCGGCACGATTGGCTGCCCGCCGAACCCGAACCGCCGAAGGATGAAGTGGATTGGGATGCCTGGCTCGGCCCGTGCCCCTGGCGACCTTACAACTCCGCCTATGTCCGCGGCGGTTGGCGCGGTTTCTACGACTTCCACACGAGTTGCATCGGCGAATGGGGCGCGCACACGTTCGCCCAAGCGCAAGCGGGCATCGGCGCGGGCCATCTCTCCGCCATCGAGTACCAATACGTGAAGAACGACAGTGGCGACGGCATGGTGACTCGCTTTGCGAACGGGACACAAATGATTCTGTCGCGCGGCGACAAGCACTGGCATGGCTCCTGTGGCATGCGTTTCGACGGGCCAGAAGGCTGGGTGTCCTCCGCCGATGGTTACAACAAGCCCGAGGCTTCCTCGCCCACGCTGCTGACGGACATCAACAAGGTGGTGGCCGACTATTCCGCCCGCACCGGCCGGCCGATGAGCCACGTGCGCGACTTCTTCAACTGCATCAAATCGCGGCGGCCGACCGTCGCCGATCCGTCGGTCATGCATCACTCAATGTCCACCGTCCACGCCGCCAACATCTGCATGTGGCTCAAGCGTGACTTGAAGTTCGATCCCGCGAAGGAGCAATTCATCGGCGACCCGGAGGCCGACCGCTTCCTTTCCCGCGCCATGCGCGCCCCGTGGACCATTTGAAACGCCCGCCAACGATAAACGATATGAAAAGCTCTCGCATCACTCTCGTTCTCACCACCGCGCTGGCCCTCGCCACCTGCATCCTGCCGTCGTCCGTCAACGGACAAGCGACCGCTGGCGCAGAGGCCAAGCTCATCGCCGTCTTGAAATCCGACGCCCCGCAAAAAGAAAAGGCCGATGCCTGCCGCGAACTTGCGCACGTGGGAACGAAAGAGGCCGTGCCGGCGCTAGCGGCCCTGCTCGGTGATGAAAAACTCTCACACATGGCGCGCTACGGACTGGAGACCATGACCAGCCCGGCTGTGGATCAAGCCTTGCGGGACGCCCTCGGCACAGTCAAGGGTCGCCAACTGGCCGGCGTGATCACCAGCCTGGGTGTGCGTCGGGACGCCAAGGCCGTAAAACCGTTGAAGGCGTTTCTCCAAGATGCCGACCTGGACGTCGCAAACGCCGCGGCGCGCGCGCTCGGCGACATCGCCACCAAGGATGCGGCCAAGGCACTGGAAGCCGCGCTGGCGACTGCGGCCGCAGCCAACAAACTCGCGGTTTGCGAGGGACTATTCCGTTGCGCCGAGGCTTTTACCAAGACGGGCAAGAAGAAGGATGCCATTCGCCTTTACGACCAGTTGCGCAACCAGCCGGGTGCCGCGCATCAGGTACGCGCCGGGGCGCTACGTGGGGCAATCGTCGCGCGGGGTAACGACGGTGTGTCGCTGCTGGCCGACGCCATCCGCGGCAACGACTGGATTCTCGCCGATGCCGCGGCGCGGACGGCGCTGGAAATCGCAGGTCCGGCTGTGACCAAAGCATTGACGGCCGCACTCCCCCAACTTTCCGGCGATCGTGCCATCCTTGTGCTACAGGCGCTCGGCAAGCGCGCCGATGCTGCCGCCCTGCCCGCCGTGCTCGCGCTGGCTCGTACTGGCTCGCAAGTTTTGCGCGTCGCGGCAATTCGGACCGTTGCCGAAATTGGGGACGCCACGGCGGCAGCCGACCTGGCAGCCTTGACACGTGATGCCGACGGCGGGGTTTGTGAAGCCGCGCGCCAGAGCCTCGCCAGTCTGCCCGGCAGGAAGGTGGATGACACCGTGCTGGCCATGTTGGCGAGCCCGGACGCCGCCAGAAAGCTGGCTGGCCTCCAACTGGTCGCGATGCGCCGGATGGTATCCGCGGTGCCGGCGTTGCAGAAGGCGACGACGGATGGTGACCCGCAGGTTCGAGCTGCGGCATTAAAACACCTGGCGGAGTTCGGCGGCGAACCGGAGTTGCCCGGGCTGTTGGCTCAATTGGAGAGCGCGTCCGACGCTCAAACTCTGGCGGCCGTGGAAGAGGCGCTCGGCACCCTCTGCACCCGCATCGAGAAGCCCGACGTCTGCGCGGACAAGTTGATTGCCCGAATGACTCAGGCGAAACCGGTAACGAGGGCCGCGCTCTTGCGGGTGCTCGGCAGTGTGGGTGGCGCGAAAGCGCTCGCCACCGTTCGCAGTGCGGTTGGCGACTCAAACGCGGAGGTCCACGCGGCGGCCATCAGCGCCTTGAACGAGTGGCCCACAGTTGAGGCCGCGCCGGAACTGCTCGCCCTGGCCCAATCGCTGGGTGACGCGGGGGAGAAGCTGCTCTGCCTTCGCAGCGTGCTCCGTTGGGCGGCGGACACCGACGTGCCCGCCAAGCAACGCCTCTCCTTCACCAAGGACGCGGCTGGCCTGATCCAGCGTGATGAGGAGCGGAAGTTGTTGCTGGCCGCGCTGGGCGGCATCAATTCACCGGACGCCGTTGAGCAGATCCTGCCCTTTGCGGACGTGACGACCGTGCGCGAAGAGGCGTGCGTGGCGGTGGTGAACATTGCCGAGCGAATGGCCAAGAGCCGCAACGCGACGAAACTCGCGCCCCGCGTGATCAGCGGACTGGAGAAAGTCGCGCAGACAACGGCCAACGGCGACGTTGCCAAGCGCGCCAAGGCGCTGCTGGACGCGAACAAATGAAGCGGGTTCCAACCGACGGTGGACCGAGTTTCGGCCACAACCCATTCGCCGCACTGTCCAGCGACGGTCTCCCGCCCGTGCCCGAAACTCCGCCGGCCGCTGTCGCGCCGCCAGCGAAGCTGGCCCGCAAGAACCGCGGGCGCGTGGACATCATCCGCGAGAAGGCCGGGCGCGGCGGGCGAACGGTGACGGTGGTGAAGAACTTCGTCGGTATCGGGCTGCCGGAGAAGGAGCAACTGGCCAAGGCCATGCAGAAGGCCTGCGGCACGGGCGGCACGGTGAAGGACGGCCAGATCGAGATTCAGGGCGACAAACGTCCCGAGGTCGCGCGCATCTTGGAGGCTGCCGGCTTCCGGCCCGTCTTCGCCGGCGGGTAGCCTCCACGATTTCAAGATCGCGCATCGCAGCCATGAGCCGCAATGGCAGCGCGTTTGTAGTTCCGGCTTTAGCCGGTGCGCACGCCCCAGACCGGCTAAAGCCGGAACTACAAACCGGAGTTTATTTGGACACTACGCCAGCAGTTCCTGGATTTCCTCCCAGCTTAACGAGGCCGCAAACTCCTCCTCGCCGCCAATTGTCGCCTGGATGATCTCGCGCTTGCGGTTTTGGAGCGTCAGAATCTTCTCCTCCACCGTGTCCCGCGTGATTAGCTTGTAGCTCGTCACGACTTTCGTCTGGCCAATGCGGTGGGCGCGATCGGTCGCCTGGTCCTCGACGGCCGGATTCCACCACGGATCAAAGTGAACCACCGTGTCCGCGCCCGTCAGGTTCAGGCCTACGCCCCCGGCCTTGAGGCTGATAAGGAACACCGGGATAGCGGCGTTGGTTTGGAAACGCTCCACGACTTTCGCGCGGTCGGTCGTCGAGCCGTCGAGGTAACAATACTCAATGCCTTCCTCGGCAAGGCGCTCCTTCAACAGCGACAGCATGCCGACGAACTGGCTGAACACGAGCACGCGATGCCCGCCATCCACTACTTCCTCCAGCAGTTCCCCAAACATCTCTAGCTTGCCGGACGCGGTCTCGGGCTTGGTGTTCTCCAAGTTAAGGAGCCGCAGATCGCAGCATACCTGCCGCAGCCGCAACAGCGCGGTCAGCACAACCATGCGGCTCTTGGCGATGCCTTGCGCACCCACGGCCTCCAGCACCTCCTTGCGGCTCGCCTCGATGACCTGTTGATAGACCGCCCGCTGGTCGGAAGTCAGTTCGCAGAACGAAACCTGTTCGAGCTTCGCTGGCAAATCCGACGCCACTTCGCGTTTGAGCCGCCGCAGCATGAACGGGCGCAGCCGTCGCGCCAACCGCGCCTGAGCCTCGGCGTTCTTGTCCTTGGCGATGGGCAATTCGTAGCGCTCGCGGAAGTCCTTTGCCGTGCCCAGATAGCCCGGCATGAGAAAGTCGAAGATGGACCAGAGGTCGAGCACCGAATTTTCCAGCGGCGTGCCCGTGAGCACCAAACGATGCTGCGCCCGCACTGACTTCACCGCTTGTGCGTTTTGCGTCTGCCGGTTCTTGATGTGCTGGGCTTCGTCGAGTACGACCGTGTCGAACTCCAGCTCGCGACACCGGTCCGCGTCGCGCCGGATCAACGCGTAGCTTGTGACCACGATGTCGCTCTGCGGAATCTCCTCAAACAATGGATGACGGTCCGGCCCGTGCAGCGGCAGCACCTTCAGCTCGGGCGTGAACTTCTTCGCCTCAGCCACCCAGTTGAAGACAAGGCTGGTTGGACAAACCACCAGCATGGGCGCGCCGCCGGTTTGTGCTTGGCGGATGAACCGTAAGAAGGCCAGCGTTTGCAGTGTTTTGCCCAACCCCATCTCGTCGGCGAGAATGCCTCCAAAGCCGTTCTCGCGCAGGAATTGCAGCCAGGCGACGCCCTGCTTCTGATACGGGCGCAACACGGCTTCCAGGTTTCCGAGCGGCGGGCATTCCAGCTTCGCTTCGCCGCTTTGCTTCGCCGCACGCTCCCGCCAGGCCGACGGCGCTTGCACGCGCCAGTCGGTGTGCTGCCGCAAGGTCGCCTCCAGGAAGCCCGCCTGCTTGCTGCTGATGCGATAGCCCGCGGCGTGCTGCTGAGGCGCGCAATCCAGCAGGACCTCCTGCAATTCCTCCACCGCCCCAGTGTCAATAACCGCCATCTTCCCGTTCTTGAGCCGCGTGTGGCTCTGGCCGGACAAGATGAGGCGCTGAATCTCCGCCGCCGAAAACGTCTCTCCCCCGCTGGACGCGAACACCACGCCGAGATCGAACCATTGCACGCCCGACGACGTGATCTGAAACTGCGGCTCGACCCGTTCGATGCTGCGCATCGTCCGAGTCTCCAGGTGCTCGTCCAGCGTAACCTTCCACTCGCGTTGGAGCTTTGAATATTCGCGCGCGAAGAAATTCAGCACCGCGTTTTGCCCGAGCAACTGGAGCTTCCCCTGCGCGTCCGGTCCAGAGAAGCCGCTCCGCTGTAGTCGGGCCAGGGCCGCGCGTTCGGCATTAAAGTCGCGCGTTGAATAGCGCGTCGGCACGTCCGGGTCCGGCAGCCAGACGCTTTCGTCGGACGCGGTCACGCCCACAGTCATCACGCGTGCCCCGTAGCCGCATTGCAGCAGCGCGCTGAGTTGCGCCAGCCCGCCCTTGAGTTCCAGAAGGAAACGCGGCGCTTGCGGTTCGAGCGTGAAATCCTCCAGCTTGAAATTCGCCTCCACGCCGCCCGCCGCCTGCAATTGCGGCCACTGCTGACTCAGGAACTGCGGCACTTGCGAGCGCGGCACGCGCACGGGCGCACGCAACGCGTCCTTGGCGGCAGGCGGCAACCCGAGCGGCTGAAACGCTTGCCGCTGCCAAACCCAATCGCCGATCATCGTGAAGGGTGGCTGCGACGCCCTCGTCGCAAATCGTGACGGCGACGCGGCGTCGCCGCCACCTTCCCCCTTCAACGCCAGTACGATTTCCCCGCTCGCCTCCAACGTGGCGCCTAGCGGAAGTCTAAGCGGCGTCTTTGTGACCGTGACCGCACTGGACTTGCCCAGGGTGATGTTTTCGTGCTCCGCCAGCGTTGGCAGCAGGGCGGCGAAATCCTTCAAGTCCAGTTGCAGGATGGCCGGCGTTTCGCCGTTCGTTAGCGTTTCGAGTTGCTCGAGGATCGCGTTGTCCTGTGCGGAGAAGGCAAACGAACGTCCTTTGGGCAACGCATTCAGGGGACATCGTCCGCCCGCCCACTTCGCTTCGAGCACCAGCATGACTTTGCCGCGGGCGATGGCCTGATCCAAGTTCGGCGGGAGGATGAGAAACAGCTCTGCCGGTTCACCGGACGGATCACGCAAGAGCGCGAGAGGTTTTCTCGGTGACGACTGGCGAGTCGCCGCGCCGCTTGGCGACTGCGGTGGCGGTGAAGCACCCCCCGGTTTTTGCGCGTTCAACCAATGCAGGCCGACGGCGACGACATGGGCGCAAATCTTCCCCCACTCGCGCGACTCACGACAAGTGCAAAGGTTATCGATGTCCACGTCGCTCTTGATCACCAGCGAAGCGCGATATGAGATGCCGCCCGCCTGCACAACACCGCGCAGCAACGGCGGCGCCCAGTAGGAACTGAGCACCTGGCCCTGCGCCAACTGGGCGCGGGCCTGCTTCAGCACGTCCCAGCCGGCGTTGTCGCGAAGCAAGGCTTCGGTGAGTTCAACAGCCATCGGCGGCAGTATGCGGTTCGGATGAGCAGCCGTTCAAGGACACAAAGACCTTGATCATGATCGGAGCGCGACTGGTCCCCGGTCGCAGCGCGTGGAAAGCAGGAAGGGCGCAGGGAATTCTCCGACGCCTTCCTGCCGGCGAAGCGCGGCGGGCAAGGGACCGCCCGCGCACCGGGACACCGATTTTACTCCCGGTGGCCGCGCGACCGGCTTACGCTCCGAGCGCATGGCAATCATCGGCAAACGCAACGTTCTTTCCGTGGTCCGGGAATCCGCGCCCGGCCTCTACCTCGATGGCGGGGAGCTGGGCGAGATTCTCTTGCCCCGACGCTACATCCCCCCCGGCGTGTCGCCCGGGGACAATATGTCGGTCTTCGTCTATCGCGATTCTGAGGATCGGCTGGTGGCGACCACCGAGACCCCGTCTGCCACAGTCGGGGAGTTCGCGTGCCTGAAGGTGGTCAGCGTGAACCAGCAGGTCGGAGCGTTCCTCGACTGGGGACTTGCCAAAGACTTGCTGCTGCCGTTTCGCGAACAGGAGTTTCCCGTCCATGTGGGACAGCACGTCGTCGTGTTCGTCTTCCTCGATCCGACGAGCCAGCGCATCGTGGCGACGACGCGCTTGAGCCGGCATCTGAGCCGCGAACTGCCGAACTACCGCGCTGGGCAGGCCGTCAGCTTTATCATCACCGGCAGGACGCCGCTCGGCTACAACGCCGTGGTGGAAAGCACGCACCGCGGTTTGGTATATCAGGACAAACTTTCCGCTCCGCTCATGGTTGGTCAGAAGTTGAAAGGCTTCGTCCGCACTGTTCGCCCCGGCGGCAAGATTGACCTGAGCCTCGACGCCTCCGGCTACCAGCGGGTGGCTTCGCTGACGGATCAGATCGTCCAAGCCCTCGAACGCAATGGCGGGAAGCTGGCCTATGACGACGATAGCTCGCCCGTGGCGATCCGGCAGAAGTTCGGTGTCAGCAAGAAAGCCTTCAAGCAAGCGCTCGGTCGGCTCTACAAGACGCGACGCATCCGCTTTCAAAAGCCGGGGATTGAGCTGCTCGATAACTCCTCTTGGAAGCCGGGCATCTGATGTTTCCGCCCGGGGTACCTACAGCATCTCCGCCAGCACGCGGCCCAAGCGCTTTACACCTTCCGCGATTCTCTCCGGTGTGGCGTTGGAGAAGTTCAGGCGCATGGTGTTTCTGCCATGGCCGTCAAGGTGGAAATCATCGCCGGGGACAAACGCCACGTTTTGCGCCAGCGCTGGCTTCAAGAGCGCGCTGGCTTCGACGTGCGCGGGCAGAGTCACGAGCAGAAACAACCCGCCGTCGGGCCGCGTCCACCTGGCTTCGGCGGGGAAATGCGCGGCCAGCGCGGCGAGCATGGTGTCACGCCGCAGTCCGTAGGCCGCGCGCAACCGTGGAAGGTGGCGTTCCAGCACGCCGTTCCGCAGGAGTTCGAGGATGATGTGCTGGCACAACGTGCTGGTGTGGAGATCCGCGGCTTGCTTGGCCTGAACGAGCTTGTCGATCGCCTCCGCCGGTGCGATGACCCATCCGACGCGCAAGCCCGGTGACAGCACCTTGGAAAAGGTGCCGAGGTGGATGACGCGGGTTTCGAGTTCACCACCCGGCCCGGTGGTCGCGTCCAATTCGAGCAATGATGGCAACGCTTCACCTTCGTAGCGCAGTGCGCCGTAGGGATCGTCTTCCACCAGAATTGTGTTCGAGCCGTGGAGTTGTTCCACCAACAGACGACGGCGCGGCAAACTGAGTGATGTGCCTTGCGGATTCTGAAAGTCTGGCACGAGGTAAAGCAGCTTGGCGGGCTCGGCCAGCAACGGCGTGAGCGTTTCCACGCACGCACCTTCGCGATCCGAAGGCAGCGGCTCGAAGGCAGGCTGCATGGGCCGCCACGCGGATAGCATTGCAAGATAGGTCGGGTTCTCGACGAGTACACGATCGCCAGCGTCAAGGAACACCTTGCCGATCAAGTCCAGCGCCTGCTGCGAACCGGTGACGATCATCACGTTCTCGCGCCGGACGCGGCAGTGCGGGCGATGAAACCGGGCGGCGACCCAGTCACGCAAGCCAGCGAGGCCTTCGGTTTCGCCATATTGGAGCGCCTGTTCACCGGAGCGTTGCAGTACCGCGGCGGCGGCCTGCGCGACTTCCGCCACGGGGAACAGCTCGGGCGCGGGAATACCGCCCCCGAATGAGATCATGCCCGGTTGGGCGGTGACTTTGAGCAGCTCGCGCACGGTCGAGCGGCGCATCTGCGCAGTGCGTTGGGCGAACAGTGGTTGCCAGTTCATCCCGGCAGGGTAACCGCCGGCGGAGAACCGCCACCAATACTTCTTTGTTCGCGTCGCCATCGCATTCCGGTATGGTTCGGCGCATGGAATTGCGGCAACTGCGATACTTTGTCGGCGTCGCGCGCGAACTGAACTTCACGCGGGCGGCGGCGAAGCTGCGCGTGGCCCAGCCCGCGCTCAGCCGGCAGATTCGCCAGCTTGAAGCCGAAGTGGGCGTGGCGTTGTTGGATCGCGGAGCGCGGGGGGTGCAGCTTACCGGGGCGGGCGCCGTGTTTCTGGCGGAGGCCGCGGCGCTGCTCGAACAAAGCGAGCAGGCCGTGCGGCGGACGCAGATGAGCGACCAGCGCCAGCAAGCGCAACTCAACGTGGGTTACGTTTGGGGGCTGTTCCATACGCTCGTGCCGCAGTGGGTGGCGCGCTTCCGGCAACGCAACTTGGAGGTGGCTGTGAACCTGTTTGATCTCACCGCGACCCAACTAGCCGAAGCCCTGGGCCGGGGAAAGCTGGATCTGGGATTCATCGGCTTCGCGTTTGAAGCGGACGCCGCGCGGCTGGCCAAGCAGAAGGTCGGTCGGTGCGCCTTCATGGCCGCGCTGCCGGAGAAGCATCCTGCGGCCGGCAGACGCAAGGTGCCGCTGGCGGCGCTGGCGCAGGATTTCTTCATCGTGATCTCGGAGCAGACCTATCCCGGGGCAGCGCGTTTTCTCACTGATGCCTGTCGTCAGGCCGGCTTCCGTCCGAAGATTCTCCAGACCGCCGAACGCGGCTATACGATCCTCGGGTTGGTTGCGGGCAATTGCGGGGTCACGCTCCTGCCCGAATCGCTCCAGGCCCTGCCGCATCCAGGTGTGGTGTTTCGTCCGCTTGTGGATGCGCCCAAGGGAGACTTGTTCGTCGCGTGGAATCCTGCGAAGGCTTCGGCGACCGCGCGCGGTTTTCTCGCTTCGCTGGCCGAGGCGGAGTAGGGCCAGACCATTACTCCTGGCTCGACTCGTATCCGTGGGAGCACAGAAACAGAACAGAAACCGGCTGGAAAGTGCAAGGAACATGGCTAGACTTGGCGGGATTTCAATATGAGCACAAACGCATCAGGTCCATACAACGCCACCGTGATCGGACGGGAGGAGATCAACCCGCAACTCCTGATCCTGCGCGTTCAGCCGGACGCGCCGCTGTTTGACTTCGCGCCCGGCCAGTTCGCGGTACTGGGCTTGCAGGGCCGGGAGGCCCGCGTCCCCGAGTCCGCGCCGGAGGAAGCGGCGGTCGCCCCGGACAAGCTCATCCGCCGCGCCTACAGCATCGCTTCGTCGAGTGTGGAGCGGCGCTATGTCGAGGTGTACATCACCCTCATCGCCAGTGGCCAGCTTACGCCGCGGCTGTTTGCGCTGAAACATGGCAGCCGCCTGTTTCTCGGGCCGAAGGCCAGCGGGGTGTTCACGCTGGATCGCGTTCCGCCCCACAAGGCCGTGATCCTCGTGGCCACTGGCACGGGTCTGGCGCCGTATCTCTCCATGTTGCGGACGAGTCTCGTGAACGACACGGAACGCTGCTACGTGGTGCTGCACGGCGCCCGTTTCAGTTGGGACCTCGGCTACCGTGGCGAACTCGAGAGCCTCGCACGGATACGTCCGAACTTCACGTATCTGGCCAGTATCACGCGTCCGCAGGAGGACCCACATTTCCGCGGTCATACAGGTCGCATCCAGACGTTGATCGAGGGCGGGCTGATCGAGAAGGAATCGGGGGTGCCGCTGGATCCGGCGCAGGCGGACGTGTTCCTCTGCGGCAACCCGGAGATGGTTGCGACGGTGAAAACCTTGCTTGCGGCCAAGGGATTCCAGCCGGACCACGGCAAGGACATTGGCACGATCCACGTGGAGGAATACTGGTGAGCCGGCCGTGCGTTGAATGTATGAAGACCCGAATTAATTACGTTATCGCGCCCCAAGCGAAACAGGATGCCGAAACCGAACCAGACGGTGCTACGAGCGGAAGCCAACCGATTCGCTCAGAGACAAATCAAATGTCATCTTCAGATGTTTCCCGTCGCTGACCCTTGCGTTCACTATGAAGCTCATGAAGCTCACGGTGCCGCAAATCGAACTTGCGCGGGGCATGACTATCTGCCTGCACATTCCGCACGGGTGTGAAGATGTGGACGAGGTCGTCGAGAACGAACTTCTGCAACTCGCGGGTCGCCAAGGCAAAAAGGTTGCTCTCTCGCGGCCGGCCGAAATCAGCTGGGGTGACGAAATCTCTCCGAGGGAAAGCTGTGTCGGTTGGCTCTCTCGCGTTACCGGCATTTCACAGGAGGAGTCGAAGGAGATAGTTGCTGGGCTTGGGGTGAGAGTGGCCGACGCGCTTGCCAATAATGCAGGAACCCCGCGCGCTCTGCTGGGCATTGCCGCTGCGCTAGCGCAGGAGCCGGAGGTTCTCATATACTCCGCCAAGGCACTCGATGCCGAGGGTTGCTGGCGAGTGCATCAATTCGTTCGGTCAGAGTGCAGGCATCTCTGTGTCATCCATGTTTCATATCCTCATGTCCTTGGCGATGGCAGCCCACACCCGAGAGACTGCCCTCAAGGAGCCAGGTGCTTTGCCCTGAACACAGGTTCATGAATGCCGAACACGGCTAATGCCTTGGAACTGCGTGATCGTCAAGTGCCAATGCCCCAGGGCTGATCAAAGCAAAACGGGCGATGGTCAAAGACCACCGCCCGCATGCGTCGAAATCTCGGGATGCGCTATTCGGTTGTACCGAGCCGCTGGTTCAAACCATCCAGTTCCTGGCGTAGAGCGCCCGGCAAACGGTCGCCGAATCGCTTGTAGTTCTCCTCCACGTCGGCGGCCTCATGTTTCCATCCAGCCACGTCCACGGCGAGGAGTTCCGCCAAGTCCGCCGGGCTGATGTCCAGGCCGCTCATGTCGAGCGCGTCGGGGGTGGGCAGGCGGCCGATGGGCGTCTCCACGGCTTTGCCGGTGCCGTCCACGCGTTCGCAAATCCACTTGAGCACGCGGCTGTTTTCCCCAAAGCCAGGCCATAGCCAACGACCATCGGCGCTCTTCCGAAACCAATTCACGAAGAATACTTTGGGCAGCTTGCTACGATCGGTGCGCCCTGCCAGCGCCAGCCAGTGCGCGAAGTAATCGCCCATGTGATAGCCACAAAACGGCAGCATGGCGAATGGGTCGCGGCGCAACACACCGGCTGCATGCAACGCAGCAGCGGTGGTTTCCGAGCCGCACGCCGAGCCCAGGAAGACACCGTGCTCCCAGTTGAAGGCCTCGTTCACCAACGGGATCGTCGAGGGACGGCGTCCGCCGAAGAGGATCGCGGAGAGTGGCACGCCATCCGGGTTTTCCCAGTCGGGGTCAATCACCGGGCATTGCGCTGCAGGCGCGGTGAAGCGGGCGTTCGGATGCGCGCCCTTGCGTCCACAACCCGGCGTCCATTCCTGGCCCTGCCAGTCAATGCCACTTGCCGGAGCGGGCACGCCCATGTCTTCCCACCAGACATTGGCATCCGGCGTGAGTAACACGTTCGTGAAGATGGTGTTCTCTGCAGCCGCCGCCAGGGCGTTCGGGTTTGATTTCTGGGAGGTGCCAGGCGCGACGCCGAAGAAACCCGTTTCCGGATTCAGGGCGTAAAGCCGTCCATCCGCGCCGAGGCGAATCCACGCGATGTCGTCGCCGAGGCAACGCACCGTCCACCCGGGCAGGGACGGCAGCATCATCGCGAGATTGGTCTTGCCGCAGGCGCTCGGGAACGCTGCGGCGACATAGTGCTTCTTTCCCTGCGGTGACGTGAGCGCAAGGATCAGCATATGTTCGGCGAGCCAGCCTTCCTTGCGTGCGACGATGGAGGCGATGCGGAGGGCGAGACATTTCTTGCCCAGCAAAGCATTGCCACCGTAACCCGAGCCGTAGGACCAGATCGAGGAATCCTGCGGGAAATGCACGATGTATTTGTTCTTCGGATCGGGCTCGCACGGCCATGGAACGTCCGCCTGGCCGGCCTTGAGCGGGGCGCCCACCGAGTGCATGCAGGGGATGAACGTGCCGTCCGTGCCAAGTTTGTCGAGGGCCGCCTTCCCCATGCGGGTCATGATGCGCATGTTGGCGACGACGTAGGGCGAATCGGTGATTTCGATGCCGACCTTGCACAGTGGCGAACTCAGCGGCCCCATGGCGAACGGGATGACATACAGCGTGCGGCCGGCCATGCACCCTTTGAACAGCGCGAGAAGTTTCTGCCGCATCTCCGTCGGATCGGCCCAGTGGTTTGTCGGTCCGACCTCCGCCTGCGAGTCGGCGCAGATGAACGTGCGATCCTCGACCCGCGCCACGTCGCTGGGATGCGAGCGGGCGAGGTAACTGTCTGGGCGCAGCTTGGGATCGAGCTTTGTGAACGTGCCGGCAGCGACCATCAGATCGCAAAGTCGCTGGTTTTCCTGCTCCGAACCATCGCACCAATGCACCATGGCGGGCTGGCAAAGCTGCGACATTTCCTCGACCCAGGCGAGGAGCTTGGCGTGGCGGGTGAGGGCGGTGGTCGTATTCGCGTTCATGGTCGTTTCAATCATTCTGGCTGTAATGGCATTGAGCGCGCTCTGCCACCCGGCCGGGCCGACAAGAGCGGGCAAGATGGAACAGGATTGGGCTGCCTTTTGCCACAACAAAGTGACCCCACCCTCAAGTGCGATCAAATCGGCGTCCCGAGCAGGGATCCGGGCAGTCGCCGCACCAGTTCGAAGTTGCACAGGCGGAACTCGGGGTGGCCGGGCTGCGCCATCAGCAACTGGTTGTCCTCCGTGACGGAAAGCAGCACGTGATCGGGTTTCAGGTTGAGGTCTTCGTAGCCGGCGTCCCGCAACCGCTCGCGCAACCGGGACATGAGCGTCTGGACCATTTCCTCCGATACCAAACCGCGGGTGTGGGCCTGGGCTGCATCAATGCCATGATAGAACGAGCCGTCCTGCGCAGCCAGCACTTCATCGGTGCCGTTCCAGAAGCCCCAAATGGTGATGTAATCGTGGTCTTTGGACATCGCGATGATGCCGTCGGGGGTGCGGAGATCAGCCAACTGATAGTAGCGCCGGTGGTCGGCGATGGTCCGGGCGGCGCTCGCCTTGTGCCCCGTCATGTAAATGGCGCGCGGATAGGTCGTGCCGACCCCGGCCCGCGTGAGTTCCAAGGCGCGGGCAAACTCTTCAAAGGGGCTGTTGAACCCATGGTCCAGAATGTCGCGGGCCCGTGAGGCGGTTTCGCTCAACCAAGGTGTATCGCCGACGCGGGAGACGCGCCAGACGAGGTTGATGTTGTCCTTGGTGCGGGTTCGGAAAACCTGGTTGGAGTTGGAAAGCAGTTCCTTGGGGGTGCGCCGCCAACGCTCGGGCAGGAAATAGTTGAACAAGTCGGGGTCGCGCCCGACGACCCAGAGCAGCCCACCGGTGCTTTCTGCGTGGCCAAAGACGTAGTCCACGCCAAGCACGTTTGTGGCGCGGAGGTGCGTGGGCAGTGGCTTGTCACCGGCAACCTCGAAACGCCGTGCCATGTGCGCCAGGTAGTGCCGCCGATGCACGCTGCGAACGGCCTGCTCGTGCTCCGGGGTGCGCTCCAGGAGTTCGTAATCCACCAGCGCGTAAACCAACTCGCCGCTGGGCTGACGCAGCAGGCTGCCATCCTCGCGCTGGCGCACGATGATGTGAGCGGGCTTCATGTCCGCCACGTGGTAGCCCTTTTGCTCGAGTTCTTTGGTGGCGCGGTCGGTGGCGCGCCGGTAAAGTTCCTCGCGCACCTCCGATGGCAGTCCCCGCACGGTGGCCAACTCGGTTACATCGAAGCCCTTGATCCAGCCGTAGAGCACGACATACTGCCGGAGGATGTCCAGTTCCACGCCCGGATGGCGCGCGAGTTTGGCGGCGATGCGGCTTTCGGATCGTCCCGTCTGCCAGAGTTGAAGGCGCTGCGAAGGCACGAAGATTGCCAGTGGTTTCTGGGTCTTGATATGCAGCTTGGGCGCCCCGCCGCCCCCGGCGCGCAATTCCATCACCAGGGAGAATTCTTCGAACGGGCTGTTGAACTCGGAGTCGATGAACTTGGCAATCGTCATCGTGTCGAGCGGCACCTCTTCTCCCACGCGCGACCACTTGACAACCAGGTCGAGTTCCATGCCGCGAATCTTCCGGGTTGGCACGCGGTAAACCATGCTGGTGCCGACCAACCGCTCGCGGTTCGCTTCGAACCACTCCTTGGTGTACCAGTTCTCCGGTAGAAGATGCTCCCAGAACGGCTGCCCGTAACGCGTCAGGTAAAGCTCACTGCCGTCGTTCGTGTGCAGATGCATGTAGCTGACGCCGAGCAAGTCCACGAAGATGGCGTCCGCGGGAGGGTGTGGCGTCCGCGCAGGACGGGCCGGCAAGCGCGGGTGCGCAAGGGCAGGGGAAGGGCCCAACGCCTGGGGCGTGGGGGTCGAAGTATCCGAAGCTTGCGCCATGCGGAGATTCTAGGTCGGGGCAACCGCGACGCAAGTCACCGAACGCGGAATTCTTGCCAGTGCCAGTATCGCAAGGAATCGAGCAGGACGGCTATTTCGTGGCTTTGGCAGTGAGTTCGTCCGCCAGTGGCGGGACATCGGCGAGTGACTTTGGTGGAGCTTGCTTTGGCGCCGCGGGCGTGCTGGCAAAGCGGCTTTCCTGAATCCGTTAAATGCTCGCGGGTGGTTTGAACTCACCCATTTTTTACTCCAATGCCCCGGCGTCCACCCACCAGCGTAACAAAGCGAGGTCATCCGCGCTTGGTTGGGGTTTGCCGTCAGGCGGCATGTGATCGTCCTGATCGGGCGGCAAGGTCATCCGTTTGATGAACTCGCTCTCTGCTGATTTGCCCGGCACGATCACCGCACCATGTTCGCCACCCTTCAGTGCAGCCTGGAGTGAGTCCAGCCGCAAGCCACTCTTCGCTTTCTCCGGGCCGTGGCATGGTACGCAGTATCTGTCGAGCACGGGCTTCACGACCTGTTCAAAAGCCTGCTTCTCAGCCAAGACGGAAGGCTTGTTCACGCTTGCTGATTCAGCCTGTCCACCGCCGAGCAGCTTCCGGAGTGGCCGAGGAGCGTAACGGCTGAGGTAGTCTTTGCCATGCGTCAGAGAACCTCCAAAATGACTGGCCCCGACCAGCGCGACGAAACATGCCGCCAGCCCCAACCGGTACAACTGTCTGAGGTCAAGCCGGTGAGCGAGCCCGACCAACGTGCAGAGCGCCGCCACGGCAATGCCCGTCCACCGGTGCAGTTGCAGCAATCGGGCGTCATAACCGCCGCCGCTCGCCAGCAACCAACCACATGCCGCCGCGGCGATGGAGGTTGGCACGGCGAGAAGCAAGACTGGCCCGACGGCTTCCGTTGCTTTCGCAAAGCGCGCCGAGCGATGGAGAAGTTCCAGGAAGACGAGCAGGACGATCAAGCCAATGGGCAGATGGACCAACAGTGGGTGCAAGTGCCCCAGGAAGAGCGTGAGGTTGGAGTCAGGCGTCATGCTCACGCCAAAATCCCCTCCACGGGATTCGCTTCAGCCACGCCGGTCAGCCGCTGGTCCAAACCCTGGAAGTCGTGGGTCAACCGCCGGTGGCCCACGCCCGGGCAGCGCAGAGTCGTCGCGTTAAGGTCGCGGATGTGGACCGGGTTGCGCACGGTGCAGTGGCTAAGGTCGTCCGTCTCGCCGTTTCAGTTCTTGGCAGGCGCCGTATCCGCCGCCTCAGCCCTGGGCAGCGGTTTCATCGTCAACGGGTCGCGCAACGGCAACTCCGTGAAGCCGGCGGGGGCGAGTTCCTTCAGTCGCTCCTTATGGTCCGGATGGCCGAGCAGGATATCGTTCTTCTGCCCGACGGCCAAAACCACGAGCTTCTCTGGCGTAAGGTATTTTCCAGCCACGCGCTGCACATCCGCCGGTGTCACCGCGTCAATGCGGGCGCGAAAGTGGTTCCAGTACTCTGGATCACGGGCATATCGCCCAGTGAATTCTCCCTGCGCAAACAGGCTCGCCACCTGTTCCTTCGTGGTGAACCGGCGCGGGAACGTGTCGATGAAACCGCGCTTGGCGGTATTCAATTCCTCGGCGGTCACTGGTTCGACGGCGATGCGTCGGATTTCGTCCAACACAATGGAAGTCGCGTAGGCTACCGTGCGCGACTTGGTTTGGAACGCCGCCCTGAACGCAAGGGGATAATACAGGCCGCCCGGGAACGATGAACCGGCGGAGTAGGCCAGGCCTTCGTCGGATCGCACGCGATTCATGATGCGTGAGGTGAAACCGCCACCGCCGAGAATGTCGTTCATCACCAAGATGGCCAAGTAATCCGGGTTGTCGCGCTGGACGCCCGGGAGCAGCATGCTGACACGACCCTGGTTCACATCCTTGTCCACAAGATAAACGCCCGGTTGGGCGAACATCGTATTCGTGGGCACCGGCGGAGGCGGCTGCCCGGCGAAGGGCCAATTGGCGAAGAGCTTCTCCAGTTTCGCCACGAATTCGTCGCGGTCGAAATCCCCGCTGGCGGCGACGATGAAGTTCGAAGGCCAATACCACTGGCGATGGAAGCTGGCGATATCCTGGGCCGTGATGGACTCGACCGAGGCGGCGGTGGAATAGCGGTTGGCTGAGAAGTTTTCACCGAAGGCCAGAAACCCGATTTCCCGTTGTTCGATGGCCGACGAGTCGTCGTTGCGTTGCTTCATGGCCTGGAGCATCTGCTGTTTGCGCAGGGCGACCTTGTCCGCCTGGAACCGCGGGGTGCTGAGCACCTCGCGGAGGATGGCGAGCCCGTCGTCCACATCTTTGGAAAGCAGGTTCAGGTTCACCGTGCCCTGCGAATCGCTGGTGCCCGAAATGAGATTGGCAGCCAGGAAGGCGAGGCGTTCTTCGAGTTCCTCGGCGGTCTGGGACTGGATGCCGCCCCGCGTGAGCAGGTACCCAGTCAACTTGGCGAGTCCCTCCTTGCCCTCGGGATCCAAGTAGTCGCCCACCTGGACGAGCACTGAGATGTTCACGAGCGGCAATTCGCGGTCGGGCACCACGTAGGCGATTGGTCCGGATTGGAGCGGCACGCGGAATTGTGCCGGACCTGGCGGCTCGTAGGTCAACTCCGGAAAGGTGAGTTTCTCCGGGCGGTCGGGAATCGCCGCGCCACTTCCGGCGTGCTGGGAGACCGGTTGTGTCCCGCAGGACGAGAGCAACGCGAGCATCAGGCCGAGCCCCCAAACCCTGCCCGCAGTCTTTCGTCCTCCCCCCGCGCAAGGCGTCTTGGATTGCTCACGATGAACCCACGAACCAAGCGCCCGCTCGCCGTCGCCGCAAATGCGCCTTCGCGGAGTATTACAAGATTGTGCAAGTTGTTCCGCGCTCACGCGAGACGCGGCCAGACGGAGATTGAAGCGGTTCATGATTTCTTCTCCTCCTTGGCTTCCGATTGCCCGGACTTCGCAGCGGCGGGTTTGCGGGTGTAGGTGGCCACGGAACGCGCTTCCTTGGTGAAATACTGCTTGGCCACGCGCTGCACGTCGGCGGCGGTCACCGCCTGGTATTTCGGCCCGTCCTCGTTGATGGCCCGCCAGTCGCCGTTGCCATCGTAGAACAACAACTGCATCAGGATCGGGGTGTTCGACGAGAGCTTGCGATACTCGTAAGCGGCGAAGTTGTTTTTCACCTTCTGGAGTTCTTGCGCCGGCACTTCCTGCTCCTTCAGTTTCTCGATCTCGTCATAGATCGCCTGCTCGACTTCCCCGGGCGTGTGGCCGTCCTTGGCCTCACCGTGGATATGGAAGCAGCCCGCCCACTTCTGCGAAATCTGGTTGGCGTCCACATCTGTCGCGAGCTCGCGTCCGAGCACGAGTCCCTTGAACAGCCGGCCGGTGCGATCGGACAGGACTTGGGCGAGGATTTGCAGCGGGTAGGAATCCTTGTGGCCGAACGGCACGGAGAGCCAGACCACATCCACCTGCGGATTCGCCTCCGCCTCGGCATTCATGCGCTTTTCGGCAACCGGCTTCACTTCGAGCGTGACGACATCCGGCGCGTCACCCCGGCCGGCGGGAATACGACCAAAGTAGCGTTCGGCGAGCGCCATGGCCGCCTGCGCCTGGAAATCACCAACGAGGACCAACGTGAGGTTCTTCGGCGCGTAATAGGTGGCGAAGAACTCATCCGCCTGGGCCTTCGAGATCGCCGGGATGTCGGAAGGCCAGCCCACGACGGGCCAGTTGTACGGGTGCGATTCCCAGGTCAACGCATTGAAGGTCTCCTCGAACTTGCCCAGCGGCGTGGACTCCGTGCGCATGCGGCGTTCCTCGAACACCACGTCGCGCTCGGTGTAGAACTCGCGGAAGACCGGACGGAAGATGCGTTCAGACTCCATCCACATCCAGAGCTCGAGCTTGTTTGCGGGCACGGTGATGAAATAGGCCGTCATGTCTTCGCTGGTGAAGGCGTTCATGCCCGACGCCCCGGCGGTCGTGTAAATGCGGTCAAACTCGTTCTTCACGAGCAACTGGCGCTGCTCGTCCACGAGCTTCTGAAAGTCCTTTTCCAGTTCGCGCCAGCGGGGCGTCTTGTTCTCCGGCTTTTGCAGATCATCAATTTCCCCGCGTCGCCAGGCGGCGCGCAGCTTGGCATCCTCGGCGCGCATCTGGTCGCGGAGGCGCTCCTGCTCGGCAATGATCTCCAGGTCGCGCTTGGCGTCTTTCGTGCCGATGGTGGGCGTTCCCTTGAACATCATGTGCTCGAAGAGATGGGTGATGCCAGTAATGCCGGGGCGTTCGTTGGAACTGCCGACGTGCGCCACCCAGCCGCCGGCAACGGACGGTTCGTCGTGGCGCTCGACCATCAAGATGCGCAGGCCGTTCGGAAGTGTATGCTCAGTGACGGGAACTTTCTGGGCTCGCAGCGAGGGGGCAAGTGCGCCGAGGAGAATCAAGACCAGCGAGAGCACCCGCGCGCGGCCATTGCCGATCGTTCGCGGCAAGCGAATGGAGTGAAGCGGTTTCATGTTCGTGGGATCAGCTTAGATGATGGCCGCGCAAGTGCAATCGGGAACAACGATCCTGTGTACCGCATCACCTGGTCGGGATTCTCAGGACTTTGCGTCACGCAATGAACTTCCGCCGGAGTGTCGCCCGACCCCAGCATGGTGCGGTTGGGGCAACCGAGGTGGCCGACGCGAGACCGTCGCGTTCCGTCGCGTTAAAGACATCCAGAATCCGCTTGAACCGGGCCCGCCACTTTCATTATGCTCCGGCTCGGAGTTGCGGGGATGAAACACGATTGGCGATGCGGAGCGCGGTTCGCCGCACTGGCAAGTTTGCTGGTGCTGAGCGCTATCTCGTCGGCATCCTCCACGGCCCAAAACTCCGATACCTTTTCACTGACCGGCGCTTCCACCACCAACGCCGTTGTTGTCTCACTCGATTATCAGGAAGTACAGGTTGGCGTCAGCACTTGGGGGATTTCCGTTCAGCCACAGACCGCGCCGTTCGCCAAGGAACCTGCCCTGGCTGGCCGCAAGGTCAAACGCGGGAAGCTGGACGTTCGCCCGGGACGCAGCCAGGCACTCGGTTTCATCTGGGATTCCCAGCAGGCGAAGTTCTACCTCGACGCCAACGGCAACAGCGACCTGACGGACGACACCAACAGCGTGTTCACCAGCCAGACGAAGTCTTCCGATGAGCGCTTCCAGAGTTTCAGCAGCGTGCGCCTAACGCTGCAAACTGACCAAGGGCCGTATCCCGTGCTGCTGGACTTGAATGTCAATCAATCCAGCACCCTGCACGTGTCCGCCTCCCTGCGTTCGTTTTACTCGGGCAAGGTGACGTTGGCGAATCGCGATTGGCAGGTTGGCATCATCGAGAAACCCTACTCCAATCCCGGCTCGCTGCGGGATGCTTCGCTCTTGTTGCGGCCCTGGGAGTCGCGGACGCAAGCGTTCGGTGTGGATGATGGACAGTTGCAGGCGTTCGCTTTGCCGAAGACGCTTTTCTTCGACGGACATTCGTATCAGGTGGCTGCCGCTTGGGAGGCGCAGGCGGAGCCAAAGCGGTGTCGCCTCGCACTCACGGAACAGGCGGCTCCGCTCGGTGACTTGAAGATCACCGGAGAACACATCCGTCGCGCGTTGCTAAAGGAGCCGAACCACACCGCGATCTTCGACGCGCCAACGGGGACGGTGCAAGTGCCAGTGGGCACCTACACGGCATTTCAAGTGCATCTGCAAAAGGGTGACCGCGGCGCCTCGTTGAAGAGCGATTTCCTGAATCGTGGCGTGACGAAGACGATCACCGTCCGGGCGGGCAAACCGGCCACGCTCGCAGCCGGCGGGCCACTGACGAACACCGTGGCGCTGAACCGGCGCGGAAGCTTGCTGGTGTTGAGCCACAGCTTGGTCGGCGTTGGCGGCGATGCCTACCAGTTGGACGGGGGGGCGGACTACCAGCA
>CAYJNU010000025.1:22527-34628 GCA_964371005.1 uncultured Verrucomicrobiota bacterium
GCGATCTACCGGGGCGACAAGCAGCTCGCTACCGGCAAGTTCGAGTTTGGTTGAGGTGGCACCTGCTCGTACTCATGGCGAGTACCTTTCATCGCGGGCGATTTGAAGGTGGTGGCTTCCTCCGACCTCAAGGGCTTGGGCGACACTGAAGGTCCGCCGGTCGTCTATGCCTGGACGCCGCCCAATCCGCTTCCGCACCTGCTACCCTGGCTCGCGATGCTCGTGCTGTTGCTTCTCAAGCCAAACCGCACCGCGAAGGCGTGGTGGATTTGGCTGCCGTTGGCCTGTGTGGCGGCGGCTGAAGCGATCGTCCGTCCGCGGCTCGAGTTCGTGGGTTCGGAGGTGCTCGACTACTTCTGCATGGGTTGCAACTCGCTGGCCTTGGGTATTGCGGCGGTCTGGTTGCTCGCGCCCGCGCTGGGCCACCGCCTGCGCTTCCTGGTGTTTCTGAAAATGCTGTGTGTGACGGCCGGCGTGAGCGCCTTCTGCTACCTGGTGCGCTCGGAGTGGGATGGGCCGGCGCTGGGCTTCGTGACCTTGGTGGGCGTTTGCGTCCTGGTCGCGGTCATTGGGCTGAGCTTGGCTGGCGTGGTTTGCCGGCGGCGTTACCGGCCGCTCGCCTTGACGCTGTGGGTCGCGCTGTTCATCGCGGCGCTCTGGCTGCTCACCGCGGCGCCGTTCGCTGTGATCGTGTGGGTGTCGAACTCCAACGGCCCGTCCTGGAGCGAATTCCTCGGAGTCGTTCTAAGCCTGGCGGGATTGACGTTCGGCATGATCCTCCCGTTCCTTGTGCTGGGTTTCGCGAGCGGCCTGTTCCGCGAACGGCTTAAGGGACTTCTCCACCTGAATCCCGCGGTGACTGAGCCGCCCGTCCTGGTTTCGCCGCCGCCGCTTCCGAGTTTGCCAGGCGCAGTTTGAACGACCGTGACCGTGGTCTGTCCATTTGAACCGTAGGAGCAACACATGAAGCTTGCGAGATTGCCCCGGGCCACGCGCCCGCTCCGCGCCCGCTCAACGGGTGTGATGGCAATGCTGACCTTCATAGGTGCTGCTCTCCCGCAAACCGAACGACGGCTCGAATACCACACCAACTCCGGACCGGCTGGAGGTTCAGACTGAGAGGAAATCAAGAATGAGAAAGACGTGGCGGGTGGTTCTGGGAGCATTCTTAGCGCTGACCTGTGGAGTGCGCCCGCAGGTTTGGGCGGCGGATGCCTTCACCCTGAAAGGGACCGTGGTGGATGTGGCCGGCCAACCGGTGGCGGGCGCGACCGTCGAGAGCTACGCTCGCAACATCTATGCGCGTCTGGGCGTCGAGGAGGAGGGAGTCAAAGAGAGTGTGACAACTGGTTCCGATGGCGGCTTCAAGTTGGAATTGCCGGGTTCGGGTTTGTTCGTGCTGTGCCGCAAGCCGGGGCTTGCCCCGGCCTGGCTGCAGTTTTGGAACGTGCAGGGAGATGTCGAGAGGAAGCTCGTGCTGTTGCCGCCCAGTTTTCTGGCAGGCATCGTGGTAGACGAAGCGGACAAGCCCTTGGCCGGGGCCGAGGTCTCAGTTCTCAATGCGCTAATGGAAACGCAGGTTGATGCCATGTCACGCAGCTCAGCCCATCTTTCGGGAAAACAGGCTCGCGAGCATTTCACCGCGCGCTCCGGTGTGGATGGTCGGTTTCGCATCGAAGGATTTCCCACAAACGCTACTGCTGCCCTCCAAGTGAAATTCGGCGGCAAAGCGCTGCGCGAAGAGCGTCAGGAAGCGCCTGTCCCCAGCTCGCTGCCGTGGTCCGCGGGACAGGAAGACATCCGATTGGTCCTGGAGCCCGCAGGGAGCATCGAGGGCACAATCCTAGTGGAAGGCGACGCGACGCCGGTGCCGATCGCGCGGTTGCAGCTCCAGCCGGATGGGCCGGTCTATGTTTTCGGGGCGACTGCGCCGGAGGCCATCGGGTCCGGGGTGGACGGCAGGTTCCGCATACCCGATGTCGCGGCCGGCAGCTACCGCGTCCGAGCGACATTTGGCACCAACACCCCGCCAGAATGGGTGGCGGAAACCGAACCGGTTTCAGTTGATGTTGGCCAGGTGATACGCGATGTCCAAATCAAGGCTATTCGGGGGGGAGTGCTGAACGTAAAAGTGGTGGGAGAGGCCGACGGCAAACCTTGGCCACAGGTCAACGTCAGCGCGTACGGCCAGAACTACCAAGCGCCCTCCGTGTCTGACGCCGATGGGCTGGCGGTACTCCGCTTGCCGCCTGGCCAATACTCGGTGCATGCATTCAGCCAGAACTCAATGCAGCAAAGCGCACAGGCGACTGTTGAGACCGGCAAGACCAACCAATTGGAGATCGCGCTGCCCGACCCGAAGAAGGTAACGGGTCTAGTACGCGGACCTGATGGTCAGCCGGCGGTCGGCGCGGAGGTGCGAATCGTCGGAGGCTACATGCCCAGTCTGGGAGGGATTAAGACCGACGCGGAAGGCAAGTTCGAGATGGAGTGGAATCCACGTCAGTTTGGACGATCCGACGTGACGTATTGCGTGATGGTGCGCGATCTTGAGCGCAACCTCGCCGTGGCGCAGGATGTTGATGAGGACAGCGGCCCGCTGGAGTTGCGGCTGGAGCCCGCCATGAGCATTGCCGGGAAGGTGGAGTGTGATGGCAAGCCAGTTACCAATGCCACAGCCGCAGTGCTGTTTCGCACGGGAAGCATGGGGATGTACCTCCAAGACTTGGCCGTAGGCACGAACGCGCCGGGCCGCTTCGAGATTCCTGCCCTTCCGCTTGGCCGGCGCTATGGGTTCTATGTTACCGCACCGGGCTATGGACGGAAGTCTGTGAACGAAGTGGATTCGGACGAAGCCAAGCGGATGGAAGTGGACACCGTGGAGCTCAAGCCTGCGAACCTCAAGCTTGCAGGTCAGGTGCTGGATGCCGACGACAAGCCGGTTCGCGGGGTGTATGTGAGCCTCAATGGTGAAGGGCAGCCGTTCGGCAACGTACGCACAGACCGCGATGGGCACTTCCGCTTTGAGCAAGTGTGCGGAGGTTCCCTCCAATTGTCCGCCAGCGCGCAGAACTCGTATGGCAACATTTCTGCGGAAGGCGGTGACACGAACGTAGTCCTGCGCTTGGGGGAACGCAACGCGGTGTACCGTGGCAGTGGCACTTCGAAGAAGCTCAAGGGGTCGGTTACAGATCCCGAGGGCAATTCCGTTTCCGGCGCGCAGGTGGCGGTCTTTCCATTCGCCGGTTCGCGCGGGGTGAAGACCGATGCGAAGGGCGAGTTCAGCCTAAGTTGGACAGTCGAGTCGTGGCAATTGCAGACGGGGGGTGATACGTGGCTGGTGATTCGCGACCTGGCGCGCAATCTCGCGGTGGCGGAAGTCATCGGCGAAGGCGTCACCAACCTGAGCGTCCAGTTGAAGTCAGGTATGACGGTCACAGGGCGTGTGGAAGGTCCTGATGGTGCACCACTGACCAACGCCCAGGTCGGCGTATGGTTGACGACCAGCCGAATGTCCAGCCACCTCAGTGAGCAACTCGCGGATGCCGATGCCCAGGGCAATTTCGAGATTCGCGCCGTGCCGCACGGACCGCAGTACCGCGTCTATGCCAAGGCCAAAGACCACGGCAAACAGCAAGTCGCCCTCGAAGCGGAGGCTGGAACAAATCAGGTAACGCTGCCGACCTTTGTTCTCAAAGTGGCGGATCAGGTTCTGGCCGGACAGGTCGTGAATGCGGCTGAGAAGCCGGTTTCGGGAGTCCATGTCTCTTTATCGGGCGAAGACCAGCCGGATGGTTCGGTGACGACTGACAGCAAGGGGCGCTTCAGTTTCAAGGTGTGTGAGGGGCAAGTCCGCCTGTTTGCCAGTGGCCAGAACAGTTACGCCAACGTCACGGTGACCGCGGGGGACACGAATGTCGTGCTTCATTTGACTCCGAGCGGATCGCCGAGCGTTCGGGTGCCTTCAAGGCCTTCCCTAGAAGACAGGCCACTGCCTGATTTGACCAGCGTCGGTTTCGCCGCGGACGCCGCGCCGAAGGACAAGCCTCGGCTGCTCTGTTTGTTGGATGCGGAGCAACGTCCGTCCCGCCGCGTCGCGCGCCTGTTGGCCGAACAGCACGACGACTTGAAGGCAAAGGGCGTTACGGTGCTGGCGGCGCAGGTGGCGTCCGCGTCGGCCGAGACGCTTGAGCAATGGACGAACTCCAGTCCGCTGCCGTTCGCTGTGGGCTGCATCGAGAAGAAGTCCTCCGCCAACCAATGGGCGACCGGGGTTGCCTCGCTTCCGTGGCTCATCCTGTGCGATGCGGACGGCAAGGTGACAGCGGAAGGCTTCGCTCTGGATGAGTTGGACGCCAAAGTAAACGCGTTGAAAAAGTGACCTGTGATTTGTAGCTGACATTTGAACGAGAGGAGACGCATATGGAACGCACAAGAATGAACCGAACCTTGCAGTTGATGGACTCCTGCACCCTTGGGTTGGTTGCGGGATTTACCTTCGTGCTGAGTGCTGCTGCGCAAAAGGAGCAGTGGCTCGAATACCACACGGGCACGGAGCGACAGGGTTACCGTTGGCTGGAACTGTCTCCCAAGGAACCACCTGGTGTTGCGCTACCCAAGCTGGAGGGCGCCGCCTACTTTGGCCAATGGAAGAATGGTCTGGAAACCAACGAAGGGCGGTGGTGCTGCCTGAGTCGAGTCGCCAAGAGCGGCCCGTACGACCGGCTCATCTTCGACGCCAACGGCAACGGCCGTTTAGATGACGATCCCGTGGTGGCGTGTACCAGTCGCCAAGACTACATGTCATCCTTCGAACCGGCCAAGCTTGTGTTCAAGGGCGAGGACGGTCCGATCAGCTACCACCTTATCGCTCAAGCCTATCGCTATGACGCGGACAAACCTCGCTTGATCATTGGCTCGGGCGGTTGGTATGAGGGCAAAGTGACGCTGGGAGACAAGAAGCACACGGTTCGGCTCATTGACAGCACGGTGAACGGTGTTTTCAACGACCGCAGTGAAAGCGCCTCCGAATGCGACCGCATCGTGGTGGATGGCGAAAAGGGGATCAACCGCTACCTCGGTAAGTATCTGGAGGTGGATGGTCAACTGCTCAGCATTGATGTCGCACCCGATGGCGCCTTCATCAAGACGCAGTTGGCTGAGGGTGTTGAGTTTGGTTCGGTGCGCGTGCCGGAGACGATCACGGAGTTTACGGCGATGGGAGCGAACGGCCACTTTGTGCGCAAGCCGGAGAAGGGTGAGTTCAAGCTGCCGGTTGGCAAGTACCGGGTCAACGGCTGGGAGATTGACCGCAAGGATGACAAGGGGGCGAATTGGAAGCTCTCCGGTTACAGCTTCAGCAAGGCCGGCAATTTTCAGGTGAACACGGGTAAGGTGGCTTCGCTGAAGGTGGGTGAGCCCATCTATGCGGCGCTTGAAGCGACGGAGTCGAAGAATGAAATCCGATTCAGCCTGGGCATGCTGGGGCCGCTCGGTGAATCGGTGCAAATCATGCGCGGCTCGGAGCGTCCGCGCGCGCCGCAATTGCAGGCGGCCAGCGTCAAGGGCGATTTCAAAGCCACCCGCAACTTCGAATATGGGTGAGGAGGCGTTTGTTCGCTCTCATGGCGAGAGCCCAAATCGGCGCAGCGTCCTCTCGTCGTCAACCTTGACGTGCTCGGCCCCTTCCAGGTGCTGAAGCCGTCCCTCACGCTTCGGCCCAAGGAGACGAAGCCGAAGGCCGGCTCGGCGCAAGCCGGCCCCATTGCGTGGTGGAAATTGGACGAATCGAGTGGTGCAACGGCGGCCAATGCTGCGGGGACCAAATTCGTCGGACAGTTGCACGGAAAACCCAGTTGGTCTCCAGACCAGGGGAAGCACAACGGGGCGCTGGTGCTTGACAGCGTAAACGACTGGTACGAGGTGGCCGACAGCACGGATCTGGATTTCCAGAACGGGCTGGCCATGGCGGCTTGGTTTAAGGCCCGTCCCGTGGGCAAGGCCGCGGATACGTTGCTGGCGATGGGCGATGTCTGGCGTTTGCAGCGCAACGGTGGCAACGGTGATCTGGAGTTTGCACTCAGCGGACCGAAGACCAGCGGCGCGGACAAGAACAAACCGCCACGGGTCGTCTGCAAACGGTCGTTGGAGGATGATCAATGGCATCACATCGCCGCGGCGTATGACGGCAAGCAAATCGCCCTCTATGTGGACGGCGAGCGGGCGGATGCTGTAATCGCTTCCGGTGAGTTGGCACTGAACAATATCCCGTTGTCCGTCGGCGAGAACGCCGGCACGCGAGGACGTCACTTGGGGGGACTATTGGACGACGTGCGACTTTATGATCGCGGCCTTAGCGCGGAGGAAGTCAAGGCGCTGTTCACCGAATCGGATAAGAAGTGAAGCTCAGCCCGCCTCGCCTCAAGCGGCGGGGCGGGCATATTTTGAGATTGGGCATCTGCGGCGCAGTGGATGGCGAGGCGTTGGGGCGAGCTGCGGCTTTCCGATGGCAATTCTGCGATCCAGCAGAACTCGAGTCTGCCCGGCGTCGTTTGCCATGCGCTTGACGGGCGATACTGGTTGGTTGTTCAACCTGGAAGGAAATCGATATATGAAAACAGGACGGTGCTTGCTCCTGATGGTTGTGAGCATGACGTGGCTGGGTGTGACGCAGGCAGGCAACGATGCCCCGCCGGTTTCATCCGCCCGGCTGGAGGCAGACCAACCAACCGAGTTGGAGGTGTCCCGGTTGTATCGCGAGCGCTTTGTCACGCCCGACAAGACCAACTTCACTTTCGGCTGTATCTCAGGTCGGCAAATCTTCGATGGTCTCCCGTTCCAGATCGGTGGGCGCGTTTGGGTGTACGGCCGGCAGGAAGCGTCGTCGGCAAACAAGACCGAAGCGGATTATCCGGACATTATTGGGATTCCGGTCAACCAGAAGATCGACGAGTTGCACCTGCTGCATGGCGCGCGTTTTCCGGACGTGGAGGGGCGGGAGATCGCCTCAATTCGCCTCAATTTCGCGGACGGCTCCAAGCAGGAGTTCTCGATCCGTTACGGCGGCCACGTGCGCGACTGGCAGCGGTTGCCCTCCGAGGAAAAGGAAACGTTGACGGACCCCAACTCGAAAATCGTTTGGCGTGGCCAACCCGGGACTCCCAGGTTCAAATCCACCGTCCGGCTCTGCAAGACCATGTTGCGCAATCCCTCGCCGGAGAAGGTGGTGACGACGTTGGATGTAGTGTCGGCGCGGCACCTGTCCGCTTATGACTTGGTGGCCGCGACGGTGGCGAAGCGCGATCCCAGCCGGAGGATGACGCCGCCGTGTCCCCCCAACGAACCCGAGCGGCATTTCGACGGCAAGCTGACCGTCCGGGTCGTGGACCAAGCCACCGGCAAGCCCGTTGCGGGCGCATTGCTGAATGCCAATATGAACGTGGATGACGTTTCGGTCATCGTCACACCGCAATTCACCTCCGAAGCGGGGGAAGCCGTGTTTCGCTATCCGGTGGACCGCACCGCGAGTCTGTGGTTTTCCGCGGAGAAGGAAGGCTATGCCACTCAGAGTAGCGGTGCGAAGCCGGGAGAGACTGACGCGCTGGTGATGGAACTGGAACGTCCCAAGATGCTTTCGGGCATCGTGCGTGGTCCGGATGGGCAGCCCGCCGCCGGTTTGGAGGTGCGGTTGGTGGGGGACTATTCGCGGGACGGTCGAGGCATCCAGACGGGCGCGGACGGCAAGTTCGAGATCGCATGGAACCCACGCCAGTTCGGCGGTTCAGACCGGAGCTTCTGCCTGCTGGTCCGCGATCCGGCGCGCAATCTGGCCGTGGCGGAGGATGTGGACGAGGATACCGGGCCATTGGACTTGCGACTGGCGCCGGCGATGAGCGTGGCCGGGCGCGCGGAATGCGGCGGCAAGCCCCTCCCGAATGCCACCGCCGCACTCGTGTTTTGGACCGGGAACAGCGGTATGCATCTTCAGGGAATGGCCATCAACACGAACACGCCGGGTCGCTTCGAGATTCCGGCGCTGCCGCTGGACCGGCGGTATGGCCTCTATGTTTCCGCGCCGGGGTATGGGCAAAAATTCGTCAACACCGTGGACTCGGATGAAGCCAAGCGGGTGGAAGTGGACGCCGTGGAGCTCAAGCCGGCGAATCTCAAGGTCTCCGGTCAGGTGCTCGACGCGGAGGACAAGCCGGTCTCGGAGGCTTATGTGAACCTGTATGGAGACAGCCAACCGAATGGGAACGCTCGCACGGATCGCGAAGGCCGGTTCCGGTTTGACAACGTGTGCGAAGGGTCGGTTCGGCTCTCGGCCAGCGCGGGGAATTCTCACGGCAGCGTCTCGGTGGAAGGCGGCGACACGAATATTGTGATCCGCTTGGGCACACAGTCGGTCATGTACGGGGGCGGCGCCGCATCGCGGAAACTCAAGGGCACGGTGACTGATCCCGAGGGCAAGCCGGTGGGCGGCGCGCTGGTCGCGGTGTTTCCATTCAGCAACCAGCGCTGGGTTAAAAGCGGAGCGAACGGCGAATTCAGTTTGAGCTACGACATGCAGCCGTGGCAAATGCAGCAGGGCGGTGACCCGTGCCTGGTGGTGCGTCACGCCGCGCGCGAGTTGGCGTCGTCGGCCACCATCGAAGCGGACGCCACGAACATCACGGTGCAGTTGAAGCACGCCCTGACGCTGACCGGGCAGGTGAATGGGCCCGCCGGGGTGCCGCTGGCGAATGCCCAGATCGGCGTCTGGCTGCTGGCTGGCCGCACCTACAGCGATTTGCTGGATGCGCCCGCAGACACCGACTTGCTCGGCAAGTTTGAGATCAAGAACCTGCCGCCGGAAGCGGAGTTGACCGTTTATGCGAAGGCCAAGGACCACGGTCGCCAACAACAGAAGCTGGATGCGGAATCTGGCACGAACCGGGTGGAGTTGGCGGCGTTTGAACTCAAGGCCGCTGATCAAGTCATCGCGGGTGAGGTCGTTGGCTCGGACGAGAAACCCGTTTCGGGCATTCATGTCTCCTTGTCGGGCGACGGGCAGCCGGATGGTTTTGTCATGACCGACAGCAAAGGCCGCTTCAATTTCAAGGTGTGCGAGGGCCCGATTCGCCTCTTTGCCAGCGGACAGAGCGGTTACGCGAATACCACCGTCGCGCCGGGTGATACCAACATCGTGATTCAGTTGACGCGGAGTGGTTCGTCCCGAATCGAAACGCCGCGGCGCGCTTCGCTCCAGGAGAAGCCGCTTCCCGGATTGGCGAGCGTTGGTTTGGCAGTGGATGCCGCGCCGACCGGACAGCCGCTGCTGCTGTGCCTTCTGGATGCAGAACAACGCCCCTCGCGCCGTGCGGCCCGTCTGCTGGCCGAACGACATGACGCCTTGAAGGGCGGGGGCGTGACGGTGCTGGCGGCGCAGGTGGCGGTCGTGCCGGCCGAGTCGCTCCAGGCGTGGACCAGCTCCAGCCCGATGCCGTTCGCCGTGGGATGCGTTGAGAAGAAGTCCTCCGCCAACAAGTGGGCGACCGACGTGTCCTCGCTGCCCTGGCTCATTCTGCGCGATGCCCAAGGCAAGGTTGCCGCTGAGGGGTTTGCCCTCGACGAGTTGGACGCGAGGCTGAAGGAATTGAAGAAATGAAGTTGAGGCGATTGGCCCGGCCGCACGCCTGCTTCACTAGCTTGGCGGGCTGACCGTTCCGCGGGCCAAGCGTTCGCGCAGTCGCGCCATGTTCGCCTCGATGCGGTCCACGTAGAAGTTCGGACCATCCGGATAGGGATCGTTCAGGAAGCGATGCAGCCCACCAAAGGTCCCTTCCAATCTCGGCTTCACGAAGTTCCCCCAAAAGGCCGGGGTGCGCGAGACAAGATCGGCCACGCTCGCGAACGTGGCTACAAAACTGCGCTCGTCCCTGCTGAACGCCGCGGATTCTTCGAATTCCGCGTACAGTTCCGGCAGCTTCTCAATGTAATCGTCGGCCGCCATCTGCCCGAGCAGGTCGGCTGAGGCGAGGGCAAAGCCAACCGTTCGCTCCAGCTCGTCTTGAAACGAAATCCGTTCCAGCTCCGCGTCCACGCCGGTGCAACGGATCATGTTTTGCACGGCTCGGACGTCCTTGGCCGGGCAGCCCTTGCAGGTGAGCAATTGCGCGGCGAACTCGGCGCTGCGGCGGACGTGCGTGACGGTATATTTCGCGCCGGTCCCGCCGATGTCGTCGCGCTTCTTCAGATAGCCGGTGTCGTGGAACAGGATGGCGGTGATGCCGAGTTCGAAGAGTCGCCGGGGCAGGGGAGGTTGCGCCGCGGCGCGGTGGCGTCCATGCAAAAGGCGGGCCATGCATAGCGTGCCCTGGAGCGTGTGCTCGAAATCATGGTAGCTGGCGTCCACCGCCTGGTAGTCAGCGTAGCCGCCGGTAAAGCACTCATTCGCCCAGGCGAACACCTGGCGCACAAACAGAGGATTGCCGTCCGGGTACATCGCGGCGTAAGCCGCCTGGACTTCCGCTTCGACGGCGGTCGGGTCTTTGGTCGCAACCGGCGCTGACATCGTGCGCCTAACGTAAGCCGAGTAGCCTTCCAATGCACGCGCTTTTCGACTGAAACAAGGTGGTGGCCTACTTCTATGGAGCTGTCGAGCTGAAGACTGCTCTTCGACCTTGAGAACGGGCCCCGACCACTTCAATTGGTCAGGGTCAGTTTATCGAGTACCTCGCGAATGGTGATGGCGAGTTTTTGCGGATGGTACGGCTTCTGAAGATAGTTCAAACCGTGGCGAAGAACGAAGTCTTTGCCCACGACGTCCGCGCTGTATCCGCTGGTGAAGATGACCGGCAGTCTGGGCTCGTCTTGCCAAAGGCGCTCCGCCAACTCACGACCGTTCATGTGATCGGGCATCACCAAATCGGTGAGCAGCAGATCAACGGCCGCTCGTTCCTTGGACCATACCTCGACCGCCTTCGGGCCGGACGCGGCCTGAATTACCTTGTAGCCGTGGCCTTCGAGGATCGCGCACACGAGTTCGCGCACGTTGTGTTCATCCTCGACGACCAGGATCGTCTCGCTTCCACCGCGAATGGTTGGTTCGTTGCTCTTGGGTTCGACCGTAGCTCCCGCTTCACAGTGTCGGGGGAAATAGACGCGAAAGCTCGTCCCACGCCCGACGGTGCTCTCAACCTCGATCCAGCCCTGATGCTGTTTGACCACGCCGTACACCGTGGCGAGGCCAAGTCCCGTACCCTTGCCCACCTCTTTGGTCGTGAAGAATGGTTCAAAAACCCGGCGCATGTTTTCCCGCTTGATGCCGCACCCCGTGTCGGTCGCCTCCAAGCAGACAAACTGACCAAGATGAGCTTCCGGATGTTGTTCCAGATGTTTTGCGTCCACATCCACGATGGAGAGGCGCAGATTGAGCTGACCTCCCTTGGGCATCGCATCGCGGGAATTCACCACGAGGTTGAGCAAGACCTGTTCAACCATGCTGGCATCCGCCATGACGAGCGGGGGCTGCGGCCAGTAGTTCAGGCGCAACGCGATATCCTCGCCCAGAATGCGCCCGAGCATCTTGGTCAGGTTGCTGACGACTTCGTTGAGATCGAGCCGGCGCGGCTGCATGACCTGGCGACGGCTGAAGGTGAGCAACTGCCGTGTCAAGCCGGCCGCCCGCTCCGCGGCCTGCCCGATCTGCTGCGCGGAACGCCACGCCGGGCCGGCGAGATTATTCGCGGCCAGCAGCAGGGAAGCGTGCCCCTGAATGATCGTGAGGATGTTGTTGAAATCGTGCGCCACGCCGCCGGCCAGTTGTCCAATGGCGTCCATCTTTTGCGATTGGCGCAACTGGTCTTCCAGGCGTTTCTGCAGCGTTAGGTCGCGGAATAGCCCAAGAAGCAGCGGTGTGCGGCCCGGCATTTCCACGAAGGAGTTGGTATCCTCCAGGTCCACGGTGAGGCCGTTGTGCAGCGTGAGCCGCCGCTGAATCTGACGTTCGATCACCCGGTCACGAAACCGCTGGCGGTATTTCTCCAACAGTTGCTCGCGGTCTTCGGACTCGGCATAGATCACGGTGTACGCCACTGCGACCGCCGTGTGCGCGATGATGC
>CAYJNU010000026.1:0-34040 GCA_964371005.1 uncultured Verrucomicrobiota bacterium
CTGCGAGTCCTTGCCCGCGTCCAAATTGAGAATGCGCCGGAGGGCGAGCGTTCCTCCACCCATTCCAAGGGCGGGTTGGATTATCGCCCAACGCTCCGCTCCCAATGCCTCCGCCACCTCGCTCATCACGCGGTTCGCAGCTTCATCAGCCTCGGCGCCCAGCGCTGGAATGCAGAAGGTGCGACTGGCCAGCGCGTCGCTGGCCGGCCACGAGCTCTGCTGGTTGGTCTCATAGACGCTCGCGGCGACGCGTTGCTCCAACTCGGCGAAGTAGCGTGACAAGGCGTCCTCGGTGCGCTGCCGTTCCTCGGTCGTCAGTCCGAACAACTCACGCGCCGGAGGTTGGATCACGCCTGGGGGCGTGATCGGCAAGCCCACCTCCAATGAGGCCACGGCAGATTTCGGGATGCGCACGAATGGCAGGTCGTCAGACCAACGATAGTCTTCGTCGGTCAACAAGCCACGAATCCTCTGCTTGAGCGTCTCGATCTCCTGAGCCGTGGTGGCCCAGCGTTCCTGAGCCTGGTTCGCTTCGTTCTTCGCGGTTTCCAGACGCGTGACTTCGGCCCGCAACCGCTCAATGTCCGTGGACCATTGTTCCTCGCGCACCCGCACGGTTTCCAGATTCGTGTGCAATTGAGCCGCCGCTTGCCCTACGTGGTAGGTGCGGTTCATCTCCCAACCCACCGGTCCCGCCGCGATCGCCACACACAACGCGGCCGTCTTCACTTTGGCCAGACTGGCCAACCGCGCGAACAACAGGCTCAAACCGGTCAGCGCCGCGGGCGCGGCTTGCAGCGTTGCGTTCACCACCAACGTTGCCGTGGCGGCGGATGCGGAAGCTGACGTGTGCTGCAACGCCGCAGCCGCCACGCTCGTGGTGGCCGTGCGGAAGCCGCGCCGCCGGAAGAACTGCACCACCTGCTCCAGCGCGCTGGCCACCCGCTTCTGCGCCGCGTCCTCGCTCACACCCAACGCGCCGCCCACTTCGCGCAGGGACTGGCGTTCATAGAACCGCAGGAGCAGCGCGGCACGGTCCTGCTCACGCAGCGACAACAACGCGTCGTCCAGCAGCGGGACGAGGGCGCGCAAGGCGGGTTGTTCGTCCGGAGTCTTCATGGTCGTGCCCAATTCGGCGGCGGTTTGTTCGCGGCGGCGGCGGCGCAGCTCCCCGCGCAGCCACCCCTTGGCTTCGAGCAACGTGGTCTGGTGCAACCACGCGGGTAGGGAATCGTCCGACGCGAACTGCCACGCCTTGCGCGCCAGCGCGGCGAAGACGTTCTGGGCAATCTCCTCAGCGGCCCCGGCGTCTCCGACCTTGCGCAGGGCCGTGCCGAAGACCAGGTCAAGGTGACGGCGGATGAGTTGCGCCAGCGCCGGTTGGTCGCCCACGCGGACAAACGCCTGCAACAACTCGAAGTCCATGTGCCGCTCGTTCATTCACCCGTAGGCTGCCGCCGCGGATCGAAATCCGAAACTCTTTTTGCGCCCGGGCTAGACTCACCAGCCGGGAGGCTGTAACCGATTCCTGGCTGGAGCGTCTGGAGCGGGGTGAGGATACGACCGTTCGCCCGACCAAGGTGGCTGGGAAAACGGCGCAATGACGGGACGATTGGATTACGCATGAAAGCAGTTAAGTACTTATTGTTGGCCGCAGTGATCGCGGGCGGATTGCTCGCCTTGAATCTCCAGGCGCAAGACACCGGCAAAGAGAGGAAGGGCGGCAAGCGCCCGGATGCCCAGGCACGCTTAAACCAGATGGGCGAACAGCTCAGCCTGACGGCGGAGCAGAAGGAGAAGATCAAAGTCATCTTCGAGGCCGAGCGAGAGAAGTATCAGGGTCTGCGCGACCTGACTCCCGAGCAGCGACGCGAGAAGATGCAGGAAATGCGCAAGGCGCAGGAAACGAAGCTCAAGTCCATCCTGACAACCGAACAGTTTGAGAAGTGGCAGAAGCTCCGCCAACAGCGGGGCGGCAAGGCCGGCGAGGGAAAGAAGAAACAGTAGGCCGACCGTCACATTTGAATCTGCAGGGGACGGCTTCCCGCCGTCCCTTTTGCTTGTTGGCGGGGAGCGCCGTCCTCTCCACGTGGCTCATCAGCCGAATCGAGCAGATGGCTGGCACCGCCAACGGTTACCGAGCCCTGCCGCCGCCCGGCCGCGCGCTCACCTCGAACGTCCCGCGAATGAAGCTCTTCTCCGGATCGGGCAGGCACAGATAGATCTTGCCCGGCAGCTTGCCGCCGGCGACCTGCCCAAACTCCAGCCTTAAGGCGTAGTCATTCACAAAGGACTTCGATTGAGGCGACTGCCCGGAAGCCTCCATCCACTTCATCCAGATATGGGGCTTGCCGCCGGGCTCCTCGGTCGGCACCACCAAGTTTCTGCCGCTCAACTTCGCCAGATTGCTCTCGAAGATCACCACGTCCACCTCCAGCTCGGCGAAGAAATCCCTTCCCTGGCGAAACTTGAGAAAGCCACCTTCCAGCGACACGCTCTCCATGGCGAAGGGTTGTCCGTGAATCCGGCCGCTCACCGCCTCGTCTGGGAAGGTCACGCCCTTGAGCTCAAGCGTCCAGCCCGTCCCGTCAGGAGCAAGATCCACCGGTTCGACACTCTTCGGGGCGACGGGCTCGACTCGCGCCGGAGCGCCTCGCGACGGCCGATTGGCCATCTGACGGTTCTGGAAAGACGAGGGAGATGCGATCGCAAACGCGATCAGCGCCATAATGGCGAGGGTCACCGTCAGACCGAGGTAACCCACGATCAATCCCGCTGTGGCCAGGCCGCGTCCGCCCAACGTCGGCTCGCGCTTCATCCGCCCCTTGGCCAGGTGTCCGCAGATGATTCCCGCGACAGAGCCAATGAAGGGCAGGATGACAAAATTCGCGATGGAGCAAATCAGCGCGGCCACGGCCAGTTTGGAAGTGCGGCCTCCAGGACGAGGCTCGGGTGGCGGCGGTCGGGTCAGCGGCGGCGGAAGTGGCGGCGGTGGCGGTGCGAAACGCAGCGGCGCCGATGGAATTGTGATGGACTGCTGGCAGGCAGGGCAATTGATTTGCTGGCCGGACCGGCTCGCATCCACGCCAAGGTGTTGGCCACACGCGGGGCAGGAGAATTTGAATTCGCTCATCGCTGACGGTTTCGAGAAACGCACGCCGTGCCCGCGGCGTCAAGTCTTGTCTCGCTCTTGCGCCTGGCCTGGCCTGGCCTGACTAGTACGGAAAAGGAACGCTGGCTTGACTCACCACGGCAAATCCCGAAGGCTCTCACCCGACGAATGCGTCGAATGCCAAACCAGTTGAGCCCGTCAATTTCACGATGAAAACAACCAGACTCCTCCTATCTGCGCTGGCAGCAGCGCTGCTTGTTACCGCCTGCGCCACCACGCAACGCGAAGCCGGTTTCGTCAGCCTGTTTGATGGGCAGACGCTCAACGGCTGGAAACACGTGGGCGGGCCGGCGGACGGCTACGGCGTCAAGGACGGAGCCATCTTCTGCTCGCCGAACGGCCGGAATTTGCTGACCGAAAAGACTTACAGCAATTTTGTCCTGCGCCTCGAGTTCAAGCTCGACTACGGCTCCAACAACGGCATCGGCATTCGCGCGCCCCTGAACGGCGACGCGGCCTACATGGGCATGGAAATCCAGATTCTGGAGGATGCCGCGGCGGATGCCGGCAAGTGGGGTAAGCTCCGGAACGAACAATACCACGGCTCGATCTACGATGTCGTCGCCGCCAAGCGGGGTGCGCTCAAGCCCGCCGGCCAGTGGAACACGGAGGAGATCACCGCCGACGGTCGCCATATCAAGGTCGTCGTCAATGGCATCACGATCGTGGATGCCAACCTGAATAACGTGGCGAATCCCGAGAAGATCCTGAGACACCCCGGCCTGTTTAGCGAACGCGGTCATATCGGTTTTCTCGGTCACGGCGATTACCTGGAGTTCCGCAACATCCGCGTCAAGGACCTCGCGAAAGCACCGAAGGATAACGTCGCGCCAGCCGGCTTCACCGCGCTGTTCGACGGCAAAGATCTGAGCGGCTGGAAGGGGTTGCTCAAAGGTCCGAACGACAATCCGCTCAAGCGCGCTGCCCTGACGCCCGGACAGCGAGCCGAAGCCCAGCAGGAAGCCGACGCCGACATGCGGGCGCATTGGAAGGTGGAGAAAGGCGAGATCATCTTTGATGGCAAGGGCCGCAGCCTCTGCACGGCGAAGGATTACGCGGATTTCGAATTGCTCGTGGATTGGAAGCTCCCGGCGCATGGCGACAGCGGCATCTACCTGCGCGGCTCGCCCCAGGTGCAGATTTGGGATCCCTACACCCAGCCGACCCACGCCGGCAGCGAGGTGGGCTCGGGTGCGTTCTACAACAACCAGAAGAACCCCAGCAAACCGCTCAAGGTGGCCGACAAGCCCATCGGCGAGTGGAACCGTTTCCGCATCCTGATGGTTGGGGAAAAGGCTCACGTCTTCCTCAACGGCGAGTTGGTCGTGAACAACACCACACTGGAGAACTATTGGGATCGTTCCCAACCGATCTTCCCCAGCGGCCAGATTGAACTCCAAAACCACGGCGGCCCACTCTGGTTCAAGAACATCTACATCCGCGAAATCTCCACCAAGTAATCCCATGAACAGTAACTTCTCCCGACGCGAATTCCTGCAACGCGCTTTTCTGGCTTCCGCCGGCCTGGCCTTCGCTGGCTGCGCCAGTGGTCCCCGCCGTGTGGCGGCGCCCTCCGACACCATTCTGCACGCCTCCATCGGCGCCAGCGGCATGGCGGCAAGCGACCTGACCAGCATTTCCCATCATCCTTTCGTCAAAGTCGTCGCCATCGCCGACGTGGACATCGCCAAGGCCGAAAACTGGAAAGAGAAGTTCCCCGGCGTGCGCCTTTACCAGGATTGGCGACAACTCCTCGACAAGGAGAAGAACCTCGATTCGGTGAACGTGTCCACGCCGGATCACATGCATGCGCCCATCGCGATGTCCGCGATGCAACTCGGCAAACATGTTTATTGCCAGAAACCGCTGGCCCACGACATCTACGAAGTGCGCCAACTCACCCACTTTGCCCGCAAGCACGGCATCGTCACGCAGATGGGCATTCAGATTCACTCGTTGTCCGAATACCAACTTGCAGTTCGGCTCGTGCGCGACGGCGCCATTGGCAAGATCAAGGAGGTCCACACCTGGAGCGACAAGGATTGGGGTGACGCGAAGCCGAAGCCCGACCGCGTGGACCCCGTGCCCGCCGGGCTGGATTGGAACGGCTGGCTCGGCGTCGCCGCCGATCGCCCGTTCATCGGGGAGGGCTACTACCATCCAGGCAACTGGCGGCGCAGCTTGGATTTCGGCACCGGCACCTTCGGCGACATGGGCTGCCATATTTACGATCCGGTGTTCAACGCGCTGGCCTTGACCGCGCCGATCTCCGTGCGCTCGGAAGGTCCGGCGCCGAACCAATGGCACTGGGCGAACCGGTCGTTGATTCACTACGTCTTCCCGGGCACGGCTCACACCGCCGGCGCGACGGTAAACGTGACCTGGTACGACGGCGGGCAACAGCCGCCCAAGGAAATTCAAGCGCTGCTGGGCGACCAACCGATGCCCGGCCAGGGCTCAATCTTCGTCGGCACGAAAGGCGTGATGCTCCTGCCTCATATCGCGAAGCCGAAATTGTTGCCGGAGGCGCAGTTTGAAGACTTCAAGATGCCGCAAGTCGCAAACGGCAACCACTACACGCTGTGGCTCGAAGCCGTGCGGGGGAACGGGAAGACCACGGCGGGTTTCGATTACTCCGGCCCGCTAACTGAAGCAGTCCTGTTGGGCGGCGTGGCGTCGCGCTTCCCGCAAACGACGCTTCAGTGGGATTCCAAGGCGCTGAAGTTCACGAACGTCCCCGAGGCCGGCCAGTTCCTGCGCCGCAAATACCGCCGGGGTTGGGAAGTCAAGGGGCTGTCGTGAACCGCCGCGCGTTCCTCCAGCAAGCCGCGCTTGGCACCGCCGGGTTTTGGCTGGCCGGCTGCCGAATCACGCCGAGCAAGGTCTCCGCCAACGAGAAGCTCAACCTCGGCATCATCGGCGTGGCCAACCAGGGTCACTACGATATGACCAGCGTCGCCGGCGAAAACATCGTGGCGCTGTGCGACGTGGACGACAATTACCTCGCTGGGGCGAAGAAGACGTTCCCCGCCGCCAAGACCTACAGCGACTTCCGCCGGTTGCTCGATCAGCGGAACATTGATGCCGTGGTCATCGCCACGCCGGATCATACACACGCCGTCGCAACGGCGGCGGCGCTGCGCAGCGGACGCCATGTCTATTGCGAGAAGCCGCTCACCCGCACGATCTCCGAATGCCGCGTCGTGACCGAACTCGCGCGCAAGCACAAGCTCATCACGCAAATCGGCACGCAGATTCACTCGGGCGAGAACTACCATCGCGCGGCGAAACTGGTGCAGGATGGTGTGGTGGGCGCGGTTTCGGAAGTGCATGTCTGGGTCAACGCGACCTATGGCGGCAAAGACGCGCCCACGGATACGCCTCCCCTGCCCTCTGGCTTGAACTACGATCTCTGGCTCGGGCCGGTCGCCCATCGTCCCTACCACCCGGAATATGTCCCTGGCTGCTGGCGCAACTGGTGGGCCTTCGGCGGCGGGGCGCTGGCGGACATGGGCTGCCATTACATGGACCTGGCGCACTGGGCGCTCGGCTTGCGTGCGCCGATCAGTGCGGAAGTCCTGGAAGGCCCGTCCGTGCATGCGGAATCCACGCCACCGTGGCTCGTGGTGCGCTATCAGTATCCGGGTTCGTTGATTGCACGGACAAACATGCCCACTTCCATCCCGCCTCATCTCAAACTCACCTGGTATCACGGCGGCAGAAAACCAAGACTGCTTCCGCCGAACCTCGCGAAGGAGTGGGAAAGCGGCGTGCTGTTCGTTGGCGAGAAAGGCATGTTCCTGGCCGATTACACGCGGCACGTCGCGGTGCGCGAATCGGACTTCAAGGACCACACCGCGCCGAAGTCAATCGGGAGCGACTTCACCCAGCACCATCGCGAGTGGATTCAGGCGGTGAAGACCGGCAAACCGTCGAGCAGCGACTTCGCATACTCAGGCCCACTCACCGAAGCGGTGCTGCTGGGCAACGTGGCGTTTCGCACGGGCCAGAGAATTGAATGGGATTCAGCGAAGCTTCGTGCAAGAAACTGCCCGGCGGCGGAGCGCTTCATCCAGCACGAGTATCGCGCGGGGTGGAGTCTGTAGTGCGGCATGGGGCGATTTGAGGCCCCTGATTCGTGGGCTGGAAAGTACCCTGCCCCACCCTGCCCTCCCACGCTTGAGCTAGCGTCTTAGGATTCCACGCAGCGCGATCGGATTGCTTGCTGTTTGTCGCAGGAATTGAACAACAGCACAGTTCAGGAAAAGCCGCAGCGGTTCGGGCAGTTACGCGTGACGCACCCCAGCCTGCTCAGCGATCACAGCACGACCTCCACATCCACTTTCTCCGCCAGCCGCCGCTCGGCCTCGCCGGGCCGTTGGTTACGCCACGGCATGTTCTCCCCAATCCGGCGCAACATGGCCTGCAACTCGATTCGAGGCGGGTGCGATACGAAGTCGGGCGCGACCGGAAACTCGAAGTCGCCGGATGTCGCCGCGTCCTGCAACCGATCAGGCGCTGCCGAGAGATCGGGATATTCTTCCATACAGTTCCATAGTGCCATACCTGGCGAAAAGTGCCCGCGTCTTTTCCGAACTGATGTCGAGTTGGCTGACGGCCAATCCACCGATGACCAGAAACCGCAACTGACGGCGGCGGGCTTCATCATGGATGGTGGCGAAGATGCTCACGGCGCCTTCTGATGCAGCCGCGCGTGGGCTGCCGCGATGAATCCCTTGAACAGTGGATGCGGCTGGTGCGGCTTGCTGAGGAATTCCGGATGAAACTGGCTGGCGACGAAGAACGGATGGTCGGCCAGTTCGATCACTTCCACGAGCTTGCCGTCCGGCGACAGGCCGCTGAAGACGAAGCCCGCTTTCTCGAACTTGTCCCGGTAGGCGTTGTTGAACTCGAAACGGTGGCGATGACGCTCGTTGACTACAAACGCACCATAGAGCTGCGCCGCCTTGCTGCCGACGGCGAGTTGGCAGGGTTGTGCTCCCAACCGCATCGTGCCGCCTTTCTTCGTCACCTTCTTCTGTGCGTCGAGCATCGCGATCACCGGGTGCGGCGTGTCGAGGTCAAATTCAGTGGAGTGCGCTTTCTCCAGCTTCAGGACGTTGCGGGCGAATTCAATCGTGGCGATCTGCATGCCCAGGCAGAGGCCGAGGTAGGGCAGCTTGTGTTCGCGGGCGTACTGCGCCGCCACAATCTTGCCTTCGATGCCGCGCTCTCCAAAACCGCCCGGCACCAGGATGCCACCCAAGCCCCTGAGCATTTTGTCCGCGCCTTCCTTCTCGATCTCCTCGGATTCCACACGGACGATTTCCACGCCGCAATCATTGCCGATGCCACCGTGGCTGATGGCTTCATAGACCGACTTGTAGGCGTCCTGCAAGCCGATGTACTTGCCGACGACGCCAATGCGCACGCGATGCTGCGGCGCGATGAGTTTGCGGAGAATGTCCTGCCAGTGCGCCATCTTGGCGGGCGGGGCGACGAGATGGAGTGTGTGGCAGACGATTTCGTCGGCACGCTCGCGCTGAAGCATGAGCGGCACTTCGTAAATGGTGTGATCCACGTCCTTCTCTTCGATAACCGCCTCGACCGGCACGTTGCAGAAGAGCGAAATCTTGCTGCGCAACTCCTTCTCCAGCGGCTTCTCGCAGCGGCACACGATGAGGTGCGGGGCGATGCCGATTTCGCGCAGCTTCGCCACGGATTGCTGCGTGGGCTTGGTCTTCAGTTCACCCGCCGCCTTGATGAACGGCACGAAGGTGACGTGGATGAAACAGGTGTTGCCCGGCCCGGCGTCGAGCGCGAACTCCCGGATGGCCTCCAGGAAGGGCAGGCCCTCAATGTCGCCGGTGGTGCCACCGATCTCGGTGATGATGATGTCGGCCTGGGATTCGTCCGCCACTTCGCGGATGCGCTGCTGGATTTCGTTCGTGACGTGCGGGATGACCTGCACGGTCTTGCCGAGGTAATCACCGCGACGCTCCTTTTCAATGACGTTTAGGTAAACGCGCCCGCTGGTGAGGTTGTTCAGCTTGGTCAGCTTGGTGTGCGTGAACCGCTCGTAATGGCCGAGGTCGAGGTCCGTCTCCGTGCCGTCGTCCAGCACATACACCTCGCCGTGCTGGAACGGGCTCATCGTGCCCGGGTCCACGTTCAGGTAGGGATCGAACTTCTGGAGCGCGACTTTGAAGCCGCGGTTTTCAAGCAGCGTGCCCAGCGAGGCCGCCGTCAAACCCTTGCCCAGGGAACTCACTACACCGCCGGTGACAAAAATGTATTTCATGGCCTGCAAAAACCTTCTGACCGAGATCCACGCGGGATGAGTTTCGGTCTCCGGACTTTACTATCCGCGACCCGGGCTTGTCACGGCATTCTGGTGAGCTCCCGGGCGAGCGCGGCGGTAAAGATTTGCTGCCCGGACGCATTCAGGTGAGCGCTGGGCGAGAAACAGTGACTCGGCAGGAACGCCGGGAGATTGGTTAATACCCAGTCGGGTTTGAGGAGCGCCGCCAGTTGCTCCAGGTACTCCGCGTATTCTGCTCGCACGTCCGCCAACGGCAACACCGCCGGCCCAGGAGTCAAGCCGACGGCCAGCTTGATGCTCCCCGGCAGGCGATTGCGGAAATCCCGACATTCAGCGGGAAATGTATCGCAGACGCTAGCCCTCCGATGTGGAGAACCTGGGCGGGGCACAAATTCGCCAAAATCCACCACACTTCCGTTGTGCTCCGTCATGTACCGGTCGAGATCAACGGTGAAACCGATCAAATCTCCCACCTTGCCCCGCAGCGGTCGCGGCAGCAGCCGGCTGGCGAGGCGTTCACGCAGCAAAGTCCCGCCGGTGAGATCCTCCACCGAGCGCCAGTTCATCGCCGGCTGACCTACTTGTTGGATGTCGTCGCGAAGCTGTCGCCAAAAAGTCGCGTCACCCTGAGTGGACATCCGGGACGGGCAGAGGAGCAACACCACCCAACGCACCTGGCCGGGGTTGGTGGCGGAGAAATCGCGCACCGTCTGCGCATAGGACCCGAGATCAATCCCGATGATGAGTCCCAAATTGATCACCGGAGACCGCTTTGGCAGGAGCTGCGTCAGTTGCGCGGCATCCACGGCCGTATGACAGGTGGAATCACCGACCAGAATGATCTCCGCGGGATGGCGCAAGAAGCCCGCCCGGACTTGGTGGCGCAGCACCGTTTCGTCAGCGTAAAGCGTAATCGGCCGATCCGGAAGCAGCCCGAGGCTCAAAGCTGTGTGCAGGAGCACTGCCCCCAATCCCAGGCAACCCAGCGGTGGCAGGAAGACCCGAGCGACTGCGCCGGCCGAAAGATCGTAAACATGACTCCGCTGCATAAACCTAGAACTGGAAGTAAATGAAGGCCGCAGGCTCTTGCTGCCACCACGCGCTGACCGCCAACAACATCAACGCCTGAACTGGGATGCGCACCGTGCGCGGCAGCGACAGAAACGACTCCGACTGCCGCTGCCGGACCTGTTGGATGGCCATGAGCACGACCGGCATGGCCAAGACCAGCAGGCTCACCACATACGTCGTCCACCACCCTGGCAGGGTAAACTGACGCAGGCTGGACGAGTAACCGATCAATTGTTCCAGGGAATGGGTTCGGAACAGAATCCAACCGGCGAAGACATGGGCCATGGTTAACACCCAGCCGGCCCAGCCTGGGATCGAGACCGTTGGCGGGTGCAACCGGTTCCAAGTGTGGTTGATCACCAGCCCGCCTCCATGCCAGGCCCCCCAGAACAGGAAATTCGCCGACGCCCCGTGCCAGAGCCCCGCGAGTAGCATGGTGATGAGCAAATTCAGGCACGTTCGGGATTCCGCCAGCCGGTTGCCGCCGAGTGGAATGTAGAGATAGTCCCGAAACCAGGTGGACAAGCTGATGTGCCAGCGCCGCCAGAATTCGCGCAGCGAGGTGGCTGCATACGGCACATTGAAATTGAGCCTCAGGTCAAAGCCCAGCCACTTGGCCAGACCCCGCGCGATGTCGGTGTAGCCCGAGAAGTCACACAACACTTGCAGGCCGAAGGCGACCGCCCCAAGTAGCAGCAGCGGCAGGCTGGGGTTGGAGTTCCCGAAGACCAGGTCCGCCAGCGGCGCCAAGTTGTCGGCCAGGACCACCTTCTGAAACAGCCCCCACGTGATCAGCCAGAACCCATGCTCCAGATCCAAGGCCGTGATTCGGAGGGTCCGGGCAAACTGCGGCAACAAGTCCGCCGCCCGTTCGATCGGTCCCGCCACGAGTTGCGGAAAGAAGGACACGAAGGCCAGGAATTCCCAAACTCGCCGTGCCGCCGGGATTCGGCCGCGAGCGACGTCCACCAGGTAACCCATCGCCTGGAAGGTGTAGAACGAGATTCCAATAGGCAGAGTGATGGCCAGAACCGGGCGATGCGCGCGGATTCCGCACGCGGTCAGGAGCGCGTTCAGACCCTCGGCGAAAAAACCGAAGTACTTGAAAAACCCCAGCACGCCGAGGTTCAACCCCAAGCCCACCGCCAGCAGTAACCGACGACGCCCCGGTTGCGCCGTTCCCACGATCAAACGCCCGAACCCGAAATCGGCGAGACTCGTGAACAGCAGGAGCGCCCCCAACCGGTAGTCCCACCAGCAATAAAACACGTAGCTGGCGAGAACCACCAGGACGTTGCGCGCCCCCAACCAGCGTCGAACCATCCAGTACAGCAGCGCGAAGACTACAAAGAACGCTAGGAATTCATTGGAGTTGAAAAGCATGGCCCAGGGCACGCGCCGGATGTGTCTCCGTCCCTACAGCCGCAACAACGCTTCCACCCGTGCGACGTCCGCCGGTACGTCCACGCCGATGCTGTCGTAATCCACGTTCACGACCGCGATGGCGATTCCGTTCTCCAGCGCCCGCAACTGTTCCAGCTTCTCGGCGTTCTCCAGCGGGGACACGGGGAACCGCACCAGCCGAAGCAGTGTGTCGCGCCGGTAGCCGTAAATGCCGAGATGCTTCAAAAACGGAAATGCCGCCAACTGTTCGTACGCCGGACGGTTGGCGGCCTCGCGCAGATACGGAATCGTGCGCCGGGAGAAATATAGGGCCCGCCCCGCGGCATCGGCCACGACTTTCACGACGTTCGGGTTGTCGTATTCCTCGATGCTTCGGATGGGCGTTGCAGCGGTGGACATGTCGCTGCGGGTTAGGGCCCCGGCCACGGCATCAATCACCGCGGGATCAATCATGGGTTCGTCGCCCTGGATGTTCACCACGGCATCGCACTCCCAGCGGGCAGCGACTTCGGCGATGCGATCGGAACCGCTCGGGTGATCGCTCCGGGTCATTTCCACGCGGCAAAACGCTTTGGCCACCTCCGCAATTCGCGCGTCATCCGTGGCAACGATGAGTTCGCTGAGGGACTTTGCCTTGCGACATTGCTCGACAACGTGCTGGATGAGCGGCTTGCCGACGACGAGTGCAAGGGGCTTTCCTGGGAAACGGGTGGAGGCGTAGCGGGCTGGAATGATGCCGTGAATCTTCACGGGCAGTCTTTTTACCTGCAGGCGTCGCAGATTGCACGGAAGAAACGCGAAACCACCAGCGGTCCAAAATCCCCGCCGAAATGTAATTTGCCAGGCAGCGGCCTTTTCTTACTCTCCCGCGCATGGCTCTCTTGGGAGTACAACGCTTGTCAAAAGCCTACGGCGCGGTGCGCGCGGTGGAATCCGTCAGCTTCGAGGTGCAGCCGGGAGAACTCTACGGTCTGCTCGGACCGAACGGGGCGGGCAAGACCACCACCATCTCGATCATCGCCGGCCTGCTCAAACCCGACGCCGGCGAAGTCACCGTGGCCGGCAATCCGTTTTGGTCCGATCCGCAACGCGCCAAGCGCATCATGGGCGTGGTGCCGCAGGAACTGGCGATCTACGAGGAGTTGACCGGGCGCGAGAACCTGGAGTTTTGGGGCCGCATGGCGGGGTTAGGCTCCAGCGACGCGAAATCACGCGCGACCGAACTGCTCGAAGCGCTCTCCCTGTCCGACCGCGCGAAGGATACGGTGAAGGCGTATTCCGGCGGCATGAAACGGCGGATCAATCTCGGCTGCGCGTTGCTTCATCGGCCGAAGCTTCTGCTGCTCGACGAACCCACGGTGGGCATTGACCCGCAGGCGCGGCTGAACATCCTCGAATTCATCCGCGGGCTGCGCGCCTCGGGCACGGCAGTCCTTTATACCACGCACTACTTGGAGGAAGCCGAGACGCTGTGCGACCGCATCGGGATCATTGATCACGGGCAGTTGCTGGCGGAAGGCACGTTGCCCCAACTCCAGGAACGGCTGGGCGGCGACCGCTTGTTCGTCTTGGAGGCCGATCTCAAGAACGCTTCGCCTGACGCGTGGCCGGGTTTCCGCGATCGTTTCCGCGTCATCCAGAAATCGGATCGTCAACTTGTCGTGGCAGCGCTCGGAACGCGCGATCCGGCAGATTGCCTCAAGGATTTGCTCGGCTTGCCCGTTCGCGTGGAGAACGTCACGCTCAAGCGGCCCAGCCTGAACGACGTGTTCCTCCAGCTCACGGGACGGGATTTGCGGGAATGACCTCCATGGACTTCATTCGCTGCCAAGCACGCATCACCGGACCGCGACCGGTCCCCGGTCGCAGCAGCCCCGAACTGGATTCAGCAGCTCCCGGTTCCCCGACACTCGACCACACCGCAAGTGCTGCGACCGGGGACCGGTCGCGGTCCGGGCCTTCGGGATAGCCATGCTGCGCGTCCTGCTTGCCAAAGACCTCCGCCGGGCCTGGCGCAATCCGCTGCCGTGGCTCATCAATCTGCTCATCCCGCTGTGCATTACGGCGCTGATCGGGCTGGCTTTTGGCAGCAAGTCCGATGGGGGCGGTTTGGGCCGCATCCGGTTTGCCGTCGTGGACGAGGACGACTCGTTGCTCACGCAGTTCCTCCGTGGCGCGGCGAATCAGGGCGAAGGCGCGAAGACGCTCGAACCGGTGTTCATGGATCGCGAGGCGGCGCTCCGCCAGATCAACGACAACAAGCTCGCCGCCGTCCTGATCATCCCCACGAACTTCACGCGCGGTTATCTCACCGGCAGCCAGCGCGTCAGTTTGGAACTGATCAAGAACCCGGCGCAGTCCATTCATCCTGCCGTGCTGGAGGAAGGGTTGGGCGCGGTGGTGACCGCGTTGAATGCCATCGCGCGCAATTTCCAATCCGAGTTCCCCGACTGGCAAGCGGTGATCGAGGGCAAAGGCGGCTACAAGAAGGTTTCGCAGTTGATCGAGCGGGCGGGCGACAAACTCAAGGCGGCCAAAGGCTACGTGAATCCGCCGCTGGTCAGTTACACGAAGGAAGCGGCCTCGGACGAGCAGGAGGGAACGAACTCACCAAGTACCGGCGCAAAGGGTGGCCAGGCGAAGAGCGGGCCGGATTTCAACCTGTTCGCCTATTTGCTGGCGGGGATGTCCGCCATGTTCTTGCTGTTCATCGCCGCCAACGGACTGAGCGACCTGCACCGCGAAGTGCGCCTGCACACCTTCGAGCGCTACCACACCCTGCGTCATCAACTCGTGCCGTTCGTTGCGGGCAAGGTGGTGTTCGCCATCGTGCTGCTCCTCTTGAGCAGTGCGGTCATGCTGGGTGGCGGCACACTGGTGTTTCGCATTCATTGGCAGCAGCCGCTCGCCCTTGTGGTGCTCCTCCTGGGCTACGCGGCTTTCGCCGCCGGCTTCATGGCGGTAATCGCAGCGCTGGTGACCGACGAACGGGCCGTGGGTGTGTTGAGCAACATCACCGGCATGGCGCTGGGCATCGTAGGTGGATGCGCCTTTCCGCCGCAGCAACTCCCGGCGTTCCTGCGCGAACACGTTAGCCCGTTGCTGCCGACGTATTGGTTTGCGGAGACTGTGCGCAACCTGGAGTTCGGCAGCGCGAACGTGCCGTGGCTGCTCGAGACGCTCAAGCTGGCGGGCCTGAGCCTGTTGTTGATCACGCTGGCCGCGTTCCTGTTCCGCCGCCAATTCAGGAAGGGACTCCGCGCGTGAAACGCATCCTCGACATCGGTCACAACGACGTCTCGCTCTTCCTGAGACGAAAGAGCTCGTATGTCTGGCTGTTCGTGATGCCGCTGGCGTTCATCTATTTTATGGGTTTCGCCAACCGCGGCCCGGGCGACCCATCGAACCGCAAACCGCCCGTGGTGGTGGAGAACGCAGACACGAACTTCCTCGGCCGAGTCTTCCTCGACGAACTCGGGGCGCAAGGCATGTGGTTGCTCGATCCGACCAATCGGGGGACCGCAGCTCGCGTGATTCGCATTCCTGCGGAGTTCACCAGCAACGCGCTTCAACAAAAGCAGACCAAGCTGGAGTTTCTCAAACGTGAAAGCTCGGCGGGAGCGGACACGGCGATCATCGAAGTGCGGCTGGTGCGGGCGCTGATCGCCATGAACGGCCACATCCTTGAAGCCGTCACGCGGCCTGAAGGAACAAACGCTCTGACCGAGTCCACACTCCAGGAGATCCTGAAGTCGCCCGATCCCGTGATGCTCGACGCCAGGTTCGCTGGCAGGAAGCCCGTGCCGTCCGGCTTCAACTTCTCACTGCCGGGCAACTTGGTGATGTACTTGATGATGAATCTGCTCATCTTCGGCGGCGCGACAGTGGCCGCGGAACGACGCAATGGGGTGCTGAAGCGCCTCACGACCTTCCCGGTGACGCCCGGCGAGATCGTCCTGGGCAAGATTTACGGACTCGTCGTGCTCGGAGTGGTGCAGATCGTCTTCTTTCTTGCGATGGGCAAGTTCGTATTCGGCGTCAACTTGGGGGCAAACCTACCGGCGGTGACGTTGACGCTGATCATTTTCTCCTGGGTTGCGGCGTCGCTCGGCGTGCTCGCGGGTTTCCTTTTGGCGGCAGAGGATCGCGTGGTGGGTGTCTGCGTGCTGGCCAGCCTGCTGATGGCAGCGCTCGGAGGATGCTGGTGGCCGCTGGAAGTTGCGCCGCCCATGCTCAAGACCCTGGCGCTCTGCCTGCCGACTGGGTGGGCGTTGAAAGCACTGCATCAACTCATCAGTTTCGGAAGCGGCCTCGGGCCAGTGGTCGTGCCGCTGTTGGTGCTAGTCGGTTTTGGTGCGGCGGCGAACCTGCTTTGCGCGTCACTCAGGAAGAACCGGAACGTCTGGTAGGGGTGAACGCCGTCGCCGATGTTTTTTGCTGATTTTTTTCTTGTCTGGGGCGGGTATCTTGGGTACACGCATACCACTTAGATGAGAGAAAGGCCCGTTATGAAGCTACATGTTATTCTGTTTTCGCTGGTGTTCGCCTGCAGTTCGTTTGCCGACACCATTGGCTACAATTTCGTTTCCAATTGGGGGAGCCCGACGATCCAAGGAGAAACCGCGGACGGATTTAGCCTGTGGACTGACTCGGTGGATGCAGTCAATTCCCCGGGCGGGACGGAGGTTCCAAACAGCACGGATCCGTACGCGGTCACCACACCGATCAATGCCCCGATGGTGAGCGTGGCTTGGTCTTCGGCCAACATGTGGGCTGCCGGCTCGGAGGAAAACTCGGATCAGGGCCTGTACCGCGTGTACCTGGACGACGGCGGTGGAATCCACATCACCGTGTCCGGCTTGTCCGCCTGGCTCGCCACGACCGGGGATAGCGCCTACCAACTCCGCTTCTACCGCAGCACCGACAACAACGGCGCGGGGTTTTCGGCGTTGAGCATCTATGACGGGTCCAGCACGAGTGGCTCGCTTCTGGAAACGATCGCAACCGTCAATCCGGGCGACCCCTCGATCGGTGACGGCGCCTATCCCACCGGCACCGGCGGTGGCGGCGTGCGCCTGCTCCAGGATGCTGCCGGGGCCTTCAGCTCCGACACCATCACCTTTTACAGCGCGCGCGAGGCTGACATCGGCGGCATCGCTGTGCGGGGGTGCATTGCCGGGTTCAAGATCACTTCGATCCCGGAGCCGACCAGCGCCCTGTTGATCCTGTTCGGGCTCGCGTTGGCGGCCCGGATTCGCCGCCAGGCCTGATTTCAAACGGCCTCTTCCTTTCGTCTCAACAAGGATCCCGCCGGCCACACCGGCGGGTTTCTTTTTTGGCGCGTCTGGCAGGCCTGTGGGTTGGGTGTGGTCAAACGATGAAGGACAGGCCAGGGCTGCATCTTCACCGGCACAGGCACCAGGCGGGGCGTGGGGGTAACGCATTAAGATGGACTGGGGGGGTGGCGGATCCGAGGGATCGCACCACGACGGGTGGTGGTGTGTTCGGGGCGGCGGCAGGATCAGAACGAAATCCCGACGAATGGGCGAGAGGTCGGCGTTTCAACGTTTGGGTCGGGCCGAGTCGCCCGGCCCGTGTGCTGGATAGGGGAGTGAACCCAGGGAGTCCTCCCCATCCCAGCAGCACGAGAATTCAAGGATGGTAGAGCATGAAGCGTGAGTTGGCGCTGCATCAAATCATCAGCTTCGGGAGCGAATTCGGGGCGGGGGTTGTGCCCTTGCGGGTGCTCATCGGTTTCGGCGCAACGGCGAACCAAGGCTGAGAAGTGGGCTTCAGTTGGAAGTGGTGGTGGGAACAGGATTCGAACCTGTGTAGGCGTAAGCCAGCAGATTTACAGTCTGCCCTCGTTGGCCACTTGAGTATCCCACCAACCGAGTCATGATCAACAACTGAACGGCGTTTCAAGACTCTGCCAGTCTCTGCATTGTATCCGTCAATTGTATCCCGCGAAACCCATACTAGAATGAACACGCCACCGAGCGACATGCTTGGCAAAAGTGGCAAAAAAAAGCGCCAATCGCCTCTCGACAGACGGCAAATGGCGGTCTTTCCCACGAGTTCCGCACTTGCTGCAATACGTAAGCAGCGGGTCGTATTTTGCACGAATCAAAATCAAGGGCAAGACCATTCGCGATAGATCAGTCGCGAAAGCTTGGAGAGTACGACATCCACCGGGCGCTGCGGCTGCACCATGTCAATGTGCGCCGCCACACGGGGGGAGGACTCCGGGGCCACCCTTGCGGGTGAGAATGTTATTCCGGCTCTGCCTGAGCATCTGTGGGCACGAAGTGGGAAAAGCGGCCATGAGATTTCGATCGCAGAGCGGCGCGAGCTCAGGCTCAGAAGCCGCGGTCTATGCTGCCTTTCGCAACGCCTTCTTCCAAGCTCATTGTTTCCTCGGAGAAGGGTTGCGGAGGACTTCTTGGGCGAGTGTTTCGAGTTCGGCCTTGTTCTCGGGCGAGACGGGGTCGCCATGGTGGACGTTGCAGGCATTCAGACAAACGGTGGTCGTTCCGCTGGGTTTGTCTTCCCAAGCAACACGCGCATGGCGGGACTGGGGTTTTGCTCAACCTGCGCCCAGTCGCCGAGCACTGTGAAGCGTCGGTTGGCCAGGCAAGCGAATTGCGTCGCGTGGCCGCGCCAGGGCCGGAGGTCTTCCGTCGTGGCGATCAACGTGACCGGTCGCCCGCCCAGCAGCGCATGGCCGTGGGCGAGGGTATCCAGAAAACCCAGCCACCAGTTCGCATGACGCAGGTCTGCGCTGCTGATTGGGCAATCCACCAGCAGCAACTCCGGCCTCAGCATCAATGCCCGAGCCAGCCCCGCGCGCTTGCGCCAAGGACGTGGCATCGCCCCCGGTGTGCTTGAAGCCCAGGGCAGGAGCTCCATCGCGGACAGCATCGCGCCCACTTCGTCCTCGACCTCGGCCCGGGTCAGGTTGCGTTGATAACGCAAGGGCAAAGCGACATTTTCAAACACCGTCAGATGGTTCAGAAGCTGCCCGCCGTCGAACACCAGCCCCAGTCGCAATCGTTGCGCGAGACGCGACTCGTCGAAGATGGGCATTGTTTCGCCGAAGAGTCGGTACTCGCCGGCTCGCGGCGGCATCAAGCCCGCGGTCATCATCAGGAAATCGCTCTTGCCTGCGCCTTGCAGGCCGCCGATGGCCCAGAACTCGCCGCGGGTGACCGTCCAATCCACTTGTTCGGCCACGGGCGCTGCCATATCGCGCAGAGCGCCCACAGCGACCTCGCGCATTTCGATCAAGGGTGGGCTTTGAGCTTCCGGGGCAGTGCTCATCCGGCCACGAGGTAGATGATGATGAACAGTACGTCGAGCAGCACGCAAGCAACCAGGCCTTGTGCCACGGCACGGACGGTGGCGGACGAGACTTCTTCAAGGTGCAACGGTTGCGCCAGCCCGTGATAGCAGGTCACCACGGCGATGATGGTGCCGAAGCAACAAGTCTTGAGCCCGAGCAAGGCGAAGTCGAGTCCGCTCAACGCACCCGCGAGCTGGCGGAAATAGTCGCCCGGCGTCAGCGGCACGTCTTGTAGAAACGCCCAGAGGTAACCCGTCACCACCGCGCCGAGTATCAAATACACCGTCAGCGAGAAGATGCCGATGGCCATGCCGATCACCCGCGGCACGACGAGGTAATGTACCGGGTCAATTCCCAACGCTTCCAGCGCTTCGACTTCGCCCGTGGCGCGCGCTGTGCCGAGTTCGACGACGTTTGCCGTGCCGACGCGGGCCAGCACCACGAGCGCGGTAAGCAGGGGACCGAGTTCGCGCACCACCACCACCACCATCACCGTGCCGAGGTAGTTGATGGCGCCCAAGCGCGTCAACCAGGAAACGGTTTGGCCGATGACGAGGAAGCCGAGCGCCGCGGCGAGGAACAGAAACATCGGCAGCAGGCTCAACCCGGCACGGGCGAGTTCCTGGCGCACGCGGCCCCGCATCAGGCTGCGGGCCACACCGAACTTGGACAGCAGCACTCCCAAGGTGATGAGCGTGAACGCACCGAGACCCTGGATGGTAAGCAGCAGGTAAACGATCTTGCGGCCAAAATAGTTGCCGTAGGTCGTCGGAAGCGGCGCCTCCCACAACTGGCGGAGTGAGGGCAGGTTGAACGCGCTGATGACGCGGTGTTGCACGGCGGCAGCGTAGCGCGGGCGGGGCGCCGTTCAAGCCGTTAAAACCGTTAAAACCGGTGTCCCGGGAATCGTCGAGCCGGCGAAATGGGGGGAGTCCACGGGCGGGTCCTCAACGATTTCATGCTTTCTCAGTTGAACGAACTTGTTTCTTCCCGCCGGCGAGGGTTTGATGGACCAGCGCGCGTGAAGAACATCGTCTATTTCGATCTCGAAACCCAGAAGTCCGCCGAGGAAGTCGGTGGGTGGAGTCACATCAGCCGCATGAGCATGAGCGTGGGCGTAACCTACAGCACGGCGCGCGGCGATTACTGCATCTATGGCGAGCCGCAGGTGAACGACCTTATCACTGAACTCCAGCGGGCGGACCTGGTGGTAGGCTTCAACGTGCTGCGCTTTGATTACGAGGTGCTGCACGGCTACACGTCGCTGGATCTGCGCCAGGTCCCGACGCTCGACATGATGGTGTCGCTCCAGGAAACGCTCCAGCACCGGCTCTCGCTGGATTCCATCGCCACGGCCACCTTTGGCTTGGAGAAGACGGCTGAAGGTCTGCAAGCCATCGAATGGTTCAAGCAGGGCAAGCTTCCCGAGATCGCCGAGTATTGCTGTTACGACGTTAAGCTGACCAAGCTCGTCCACGAATACGGCCTGAAGCACCGGCAGCTCCATTACCGGAACAAGTTCAACAAGAAGCTGACCGTGCCGGTGAAGTGGTAGGGGCGGCGGTTCGTTGTCCGGTTTCCTGTCAGCTTTGATCCGCTAGCGGCATTCGACGGCTATACCCTTATTTTCCAAGAGGGTTGCCTCAGCAAAGCGCAGTTGGGAGACGGCTTGATTGTAGTCGGCCTTGGCCCGTAGTTCGATGGAGCGGGTGGCGGCGGCGTCGCTCTGCAACTGAAGCACAAAGAAGAGTGTGCTCTTGCCGCCCGCGAATTTTTGTCCTTCCGCCTCGAGAGCGGCATCGGATAATTCCCGGGCGCGCCGTGTGAGGGCGACCCGTTCAAGGCGGGCACGGGCCGTGTGGACCGCGTCGGAAATCTCCCGGAGTACTTGCTCCTCGTATTGTTTGACGCGCAACTCCGCTTGCGCCCTGGTGTGCTTGCTGATGCGGTAATTCCCACGTTCGCTCACCCGGCTTAACGGCAGGGACAGAACAATCCCCAGAACGTCTGAAGGCGCGTCGCCGTCCGCGATTTGGCCGCCGGCCTCCGAGAGGGAGGCCGCCGGCGACAACGGAGGTAACAGTTGTCCTGTGCTTGCGCCTTTGCGGGTGTGGCTGGCCACCAAATCGAGCGCTGGGAAAAGTTGATTGCGGCGGTACTTGAGGTCAATCCCGGCCTTTTCGGATTCCTCACGGAACTGGGCGAGGTCCGGGCGGTTGGTGAGCCCGCGCTGCCAACTCAATCGCAAATCAAACTCCTCGGGCAACACCAGCAGTGACTCCGCGGGCAACAGGCGGACATCCACGGAATTGGTCCATGAATCGCCGAGCAACGACTTCAATTCGTTCTCCGCCAGTTGAACCGCGTTGCCGGCAACACTGAGGTCGGCCTCGACATTGGCAACCTGAGCGTCGGCGAGTTTCTCGTCGAGGATCGTGAGCGTGCCCATTTCGATTTTTCGCCGAACCCCGGCGAGGAGCTGTTGTCGGGCCTCCAGCAAATCCCGTCGCACGCGCACTTCTCCAATGGCACAGGCCAGTCCATAATAGGCCCGCTGAACCCGGTTGATGACGTCCATCGCCACATAGCGCACGCCCAATTCGGTGATTTGGAGGTTCTTCTTGTTCACCCGGATGGTCATGCGCCCCTGGTCAATCCAGAAGTTCCGCAGCAGCGGCTGGCGAATCGTGATGCCCGCAAGCAGACTGTAAGATTCAAAGTTGAACCCGTTCCGAAAACCTTCACTGTGCGCATAGCTGCCGGAGAACGTGTAGCTCATCCCGGAAGGCAGATAGCCGATCAAGCCGCCCCGCGCCGTCTCCGACTCCGCAGCGAAAATTGCGTCACGGCTAAAGTCCGCCGGATCGAAACCGCCGTTGTCGGCGGATTCCTCCGTGCGCGTGTCGAGCGTCAGCACAGGATCGTAGTAACCGTACGAAGCGCTCAACGCGGATCGCGCAATAGACGGATTCAGACTCTCGATCTGCAACGCGCGGTTTTGGAGCAATGCGGTGCAGACGCATTCATCGAGGGTCAACCTCCGGACCTCCGGGACCTCGGCGGGATCGGGTTGGGCCCACGCCAAGGTACCCACGAACCCCAACATTCCGGCGAGCATGGCGAGGGCGCGAACTGAAACCTGGCTGTAGCTTCGTTGCGTCATGGCGTGGCCGGTGTGAGCATCCGAAACAAGCGTCCCTCGTTAGCCGTTCCCGACACCAGTATCTCCCTTTGGCCAGTCGCCGTAATCGCGGTGAGGTTCGTGATCTTCTGCCACGAGCCCGACGGAATCGAATCGCGGGCTTGCACTGCATACGTCCGCCCCTGGACTGCGTAGAATCGGAGACGGATTCCGTTGTTCTCCCTCCTGACGCTCGTGAAAGCAAACAGACTCCCGGAATCATGCGGATCGGTGCCGGCCCAGTATTCGTGGAGGCTGTTCGCTCCGTCGTGGTCGTGGTCGGCGACAGCGTCCAGTGGTGAATCGGCATCCAGATCGTGCAGTTCCTCCCATGCGTCGGGCAGTCCGTCATCGTCGGTGTCGGCAACGTTCAGGCGTCCCGCACTGGGCGACGCCACCGTCCAATTCAGCGGCTCATTTCCGTAGCTCGACGGCGGGCGCCGCTGAAGGGAATGCCCGGTTCCCGCGGCTCCGACCGGCCAGGGTGCGGCGCTCGAATAGCTGATGCGCTCCGCCAACATGTAAGGCACCAAGCCGGGATTCGGGTCCAGCAATCCTTCCGGCGCGTCTGGCTCCAAGAACTCCAGCGCTTCGCCACTGTCGCTGAGTTTGCCGGCGTACGGACCGATGATCGCCACGTTCGTCGGAACGGCATACTTCGTCCGAAACGCCGCGAGTTTGGCGGAGTTCGCTACAGGATCAAAACTCACCAACAGCATGAATCCGCCGGCCGGGACACTGAGGTTTTGAGGAAAGTCCAGCGTGACTCCGTCGCGCAACCGCCAAGTATTCGTGGGGAACAGTTGATCGTACAGGAAAGCTACGACCGTGCCGCGATTATGAAGTTCGACGAACTCATCGTCGGTGTTCGGGAGGCTTCCTCCCTCCGGTGGGTAAAACATGATTTCGTTGATAACGATCGAGCCGACGCGCGGTGTGGCATTCGTCCGGCCTGCGCCTTGGCGGAACTCGACCACAGTCTCCGGATAATCCGTGCCGAACGTCGGTTGGCTGAGTGGAACGAAATCAATTCCCGCGCTGGTGGTGTGCCGGCCCACGGACACGCCGTTCTTAAGCGCTCCGAAACGCGCACAGGTTTGCTCGCCCGTCAGATTGCCAGCCGCGTCACCCGCTGAGAGAAAGACCTCATCTCCTTCGGCTGAATCGAGTGCGAAGCCGTCGTCGCCGTCACCAAACTGCGCGTGGTAGAACACCTTAAACCCGTGCGCGGGGATGACTGTTCCCGCGGGAATGCGGTACTTGCGTGGTTTTGAACCGGAATCGCTCAGCCACCAGTGGCTGATATCCACGGGCGTGGCTGTGAGGTTGCCCAGTTCGATGGCATCTTCGCGGGGCGGGTCGCTGTGGGTGAGCACTTCGGAGACGAAGACGTTGGTCAACTCCCGGAAATTGCTCGCCCCCGGAGTCACGCTGGTGCCGGAGAAGAACGCAAAATTGTCGCTGCCATCCGGCGCGCGCCCTTGCGAGATATCCTGGCTTTGCGCGCCAAATATCACGCGGTCGAGAACGGTCGTACGATCGGCAGCGTAGATCGTCAGCGTCTCGCCATCAGTGGACAGCTTGAAATCGAGGTGATCGGCGCCGTCGTCCTGAAGGTCCGAGGCGAAAAACTGGAGAAAACCGCGGGCCGGAATGAATGAGTGGGCGGGGATGGCCCGGTTCCCCGGCGTGCCCGATGGTTGATCAGTGATCACGAGTCCGGCCAGTGCCACAGGCTGATTGTCGGCATTGAACACTTCCAGCCAGTCCTCGCCGAGAGCGGTCTTGGTCATCCACTCGTTGAGGCGAAGTTGCGCGATGTCCCCGGTCGCAACTGCCGTATTGGCCGAGCCGGCAGATGGCTGATTCAGCACCCAGTTTCCCGAACCGTCTGGAACCCGGCCCAAGGATAAATCCCCGACCTGCAGACTGAAGCGAAGCTCATCTCCCACCGTCACGCCATCGGCGGCGTAGAGCCGGACGAGATCGCCTTTCGCGCCCAGCCCGAAACCGGTGTGCAGCCCCGGCGAATCGAGATTCAAATCCGCCCAGACGACCAGAAATCCATTGGCCGAAACCGACGTGCCGGCAGCGAAGACAAACTTCCGCGGCAACAATGGATCGTCAGTCAGGCTCCAACCACCGATGTTCACCGGGGCAGTAGTTGGGTTATGGAGTTCGATGTAATCTGGATGGTCGCCGCCATTGACAACGGCAGAACGGTTGTCGGCGAGAACCTCGTTCAGGACCACTTGGGCTCGGACCTCGTTGGCCGCCAAACTGAATCCCAGCAGGACGGCAACAACAACGAGGGAAGAACGGTTGGAAGTGCGAACCAGCATGAGTCAGAGATCGATCGTCGCAGCCCGGAAGCACTTCAGGTTCGGGTCTTTCAGTTTTTTGCACTCCTTGCCACCCACCTTGAGTGCGCCGTCGTCACTCACAATGAGTAGGCGCTCAAGGCTGTCCTCGGTCAGGTACTCGATCGCCTCAGGATTAAGGCCGCTCAGCCCGGCGTGGGGAAGTTGGCGGGGCACGCCCGCGCCACCGCGCCATTCATACAGCAGCGATGGGCCTTCCCCATCGTAGCTGCCCGCGATGATAAGGTAACGGTCGCCCGCCCGCGTCAGGCTACGAACGCCCAGACCGCCCAGGTCCAGCAAAAGCGGGTCGCCGAGGCGTGCCGGACGGCCTTCGATCACCTCTGCGGGGTTCAACAACTGCACGAGCAGCGCTTTGCCAGCGGGAATGGGATTCCGGAATCCGATCAGGAGATGACCCTCCGGGGTAGCGCACAGGCCCTCGATATTCAGGGCGTTATTTGCTTTGGGAGCACGGCGGGCGGCGGCGGCGAGATTGAACGGCTTCAGGCGGTGATCATTCAGCAGATCCGAAAGCAAGTTGAAGTAAGGTCGGCCAACAGGCCGGATGACGAACGCTCCGTTGACGTACAAGAAAGTCGTCGCGAACAGGCGGCATCGGTTTGTGCGCACCTTGCTGTTCCTGTTCCGCGCGTGGGATGAAATCCAATAGACGCGATCTCCCAACGGCGTCGCACCTTCGATGTCCACTTCCGGTGATTTGGGATCAACGCGCAGGAACGGAGAAAGATCGAGTGTCTGTAGCGGCAGGCCTCCACCCCTCCGCGAAAAGACTCGGAGGATGTTGTCCTCGTCGTCCGCCACCGCGAAGCGATCACCCGCCAACGACACCACCGCCGAGGCGTCACACATGCCCCGGCAAACGGTGAGGGCATTGGGCCCCGTGCTGTCGGCCTGAACCAAAGCAGCGAACAGGAGCAGCCAGCCGCAGGCGGAAAGCCTGAAGGTCTGGTGGGGCATGTCAAAGCTGGGCATCCCCATTCCCTGGTTGTGGTGATTGACTCGGCGGGTTGGTTGCTGAACCGAAGAACAACCAGCTTGAGCGTATCCACAAATCCACCACCTCGCCCGGGCGGATTTGGATGTTGTCCGGCACCTGCACGACGAAGGGCAGCCCGGCATCCACGAAGTACCCCTGCGGCACAAATCCAAGTGAGTTGGTGATGGATTCCACCTGCGCACCAACTTTTACGATGTGGCTCCAGAAGGTATCCGGCTTGGACGTCTTGGTCGTGACGCGTACGGGCATGCCGGGTTGCAGATCCAGCGGATAGGGCTGGCGGAGATAACCGATGACGTGGTCGGAGCGGAGCGCATTGACTCCGAGCAGGGGTTCGCCTGCCTGCACGAATTCGCCAGCCTGGCGCTGCGGAAAGCCCACCATACCGTCAATCGGCGCCACGAGCGTCATCGGCCCCAGACTGCGAGCAGCGGCGGCTTGCGCCCGTTCCAAACGTAACAGTGATTCTTCGACTTGGATGTCATCAGGTTGGTCGCCGGGTTCGCCGATGGGCCGCAATGTCTCGAACCGGCGTTCAATCTCGGCGACGGCCCGGCTTTTCTCATCTACTTCCGCTTTCAGCGCATCTCGGGTGTTCACGCTCAGCTCGTAGATGTCCTCGGACACCAGTTTCTCGAGGTAAAGTGGTGTGTTGCGAGCGACGTCGCGTTCCGCCAGTTGGAGTTTCACGCGGGCGATGGCCAGCTCGGACTTGGTCCGCAGCAATTCCACCCGGATGCGCTCGAAGTTCATGGCGTTGTCCTCCGCGAGGGACGGTTGCGTGCGAACGCGCGCGAGTTCGAAGACCGATCCCAAGAGATCGAAATTGGCACGAGCATCCACCGGGGTGACGATCACCAGCGGCGTGCCGGCATCCACGATAGTGTACGGCTTAACCAACCACTCCTGAATCTGTCCCGCTTGCGGTGCCGCGACCAACGACCGCAACCCTTCGCCAATGCCGTTGGTCGTCCCGCGCGCCCCAGATTTCCAATACATCACGGCGGTCACCCCGATCAACAGCGCGAAGACCATGAACGGCAGAACCACAATTCGGAACTCGCGCCAGCGAACCGAAAAAGGAATGGGGATCGGAGGACGCGGGTTCATAGGGGAATGCTCGCGCCCAGAGATTTGGAGAGCATTGCGCCATCCAAACCCTTAGGATGGAAACCAGATTGTACTTCGAGTGAAACCACGGTTTACGTCGCCTGCGGTTAAGCCGCTGCCATGCCAGCGCCGTCACCTGGCGCGGTGACTGCAAAAAAGCCAAGGTTTCCGACGATTTCGGCGTCGAAGCGGAAAGATGACCAGAACAGTTTGTTCCAACGTTGGCACGATGAGTTCCAAGAGCCGGCCCGCCGACTCCAAGTCGAGGTTGCTCGGCTTTGGGTTGGCCGCGGTAGTCAGCCTGGCACTCGCGGTGTGGATTGAACGGAACACATGGAAGCAGGCCAGTGCGTTGGAGACAGAATTGTCCGCGATCCAGACCGAGAGCCTCTACCTTGGAGTCCAACTTCGCGCCGGCATCTGGCGACTGGACGGGCGGCTACTGCGGTTTCAGCTCTCAGACAACGCCGACGAACGCGAAGGGGTCCAGCGGGAGTCTCGCGAGCTGAGCGCGCAGATCGAACGGCTGAAACCCCATCTAATCACCACTCGCGAAATTGAATTGGTGGGTCAGACCGAAGCGGCCTTCAACGCGTATCTCGCGGAGGCTACGCCCTTGCTGGATCAGGGAATTCGCGGCATCCGGCGGGACACCGCCGAGAGATTGGCGCGGGACATCGCAGAGAAATCCGCGCCCGTGCTCCGCCTGTGCGACGAATTGGTGGAGGCCCAACATGCCGCGTGGGAGGCCGTGCTGGCACGATCGCAGCGTTCCGTCTCAAGCTTGATCCGCTTGATGCAGGTATCGGCAGGGCTTCTGTTGGTGTTGAGTGTGATCCTGCTGGCCTTGGCCTACCGCGTCTTTCTTGCTCCAATCCGGAGCCGGCTCGATGCCAGCACGGCTTTGCTGGAGCGGCAGGAAAAACTGGCCTCCCTCGGCACCCTGGCTGCCGGGGTCGCGCACGAGATTCGCAATCCACTCGCCGCGATCAAGTTCCGGCTGTTCAGCTTCAAAGAGTCGTTGGCGTCCGGCAATGCTGATACCGAGGACCTTCAGGTCATCGGCGACGAAATCAGCCGCTTGGAGCGCATCGTGAAGGACTTTCTGCGATTCGCGCGCCCTTCCGAACCCAAGCTAAAGCGGGTGTCAGCCGCGGAGCTTCTTCAAGACGTGCAGGCCTTGCTGCGCCCCCAATTCGAGAAACGGGCGGTCTCTTTCACCATCGAGGCGGCCGACGCCATCTGGCTACGCGCCGACGCAGAGCAAATCAAGCAGGTGCTGATCAATCTTGCGCAGAATGCGGCCGAAAGCGCCGGTCAAAACGGCTCGGTCATTCTGCGGGCTCGGCAGGGTGTGGCCCAACTCGGCGCTGGTTCCGCAAGAGTGGCCGTCCTGGAAGTGGCCGACACGGGCCCGGGCATCTCGCCCCAAGTCGAGAGCCGCCTGTTCGACCCTTTTTTCTCCACCAAGGAAGGCGGCAGCGGATTGGGATTGCCCATCGCCGCGCGGATAGTGGAAAACCACGGTGGACACATTCAGTATCAAACACAACGTAACCGCGGGACGACCTTCAGCGTCGTGCTGCCCCGATGGACCGATGATGTTACCCCGAATCCTTCTGATCGAAGATGACCCCGGCGCCCGCGCGGCTTTTGATAAGGTGCTGCGGAAGGCGGGCTACGACGTGCGCCCGACCACCTGCGGGGAGGACGGACTCGTGGAAGCCGCTCAGGAAGCGTTCGATCTGGTCCTGACCGATTTCAAGCTGCCAGGATTGAGCGGCTTGGAACTGATCAAACACCTTCGGGCTTCGCAACCCAAGTTGCCGATCATCATGATGACCGCCCACGGCACGACCGAGACGGCCATCGAAGCGACCAAGTTGGGTGCGTATGAGTATCTGGTGAAACCGTTCGAGCCGGATGAACTCCTCGATCTGGTCGCCTCCGTGGTGCAACAGTCCCGGTTGATGACCGAAAAGGTCGAACTTGGCGAGCCCCGAGCGGACGCGCGCACCCTCGTCGGCAGCAGCCGGGTGATGCAGAACATCTACAAACAGATCGGGCGCGTCGCAGCCACAACCATGACCGTGTTGATTCGGGGCGAAACCGGGACCGGCAAGGAGCTCGTCGCCCGCGCGATCTACCAACATAGCGACCGCGCCAACAAACCGTTCATCGCCATCAACTGTGCCGCCATTCCGGAAACGCTGTTGGAGAGTGAACTGTTTGGCCACGAGCGCGGCGCGTTCACGGGTGCGCAATCCCGTCGCATCGGACGGTTCGAGCAAGCCGGCGGCGGCACGATCTTCCTCGACGAGATCGGGGACCTGCATCCCGGCACGCAGTCCAAGCTGCTGCGCGTGCTTCAGGAACGTTGCATTCAGCGGTTGGGCGGCGATGAAATCATATTCGTGGACGTGCGCGTGCTGGCGGCAACACACTGCGACATCGAAACGGCCATCCAGGAAAAGGACTTCCGCGAAGACCTATTCTACCGGCTGAACGGCGTGACGATCCATCTGCCGCCGCTTCGAGATCGGCGGGAGGATATTCCCGACTTGGTGAAGTTCTTTATTCAGCGTGACGCCCGCGATCTGGGGGCCGAGACCCCCTCCGTCCACAATGACGCGATCCAGTTTCTGCAAGATCAACCGTGGCCGGGCAATGTGCGGGAACTGGAGAACATAGTCCGGCGGGCACTTCTCCTTGCTCGGCCATTCGCCATCAACGTGGAACATGTGAAGGAGACCATCACCCAAGGGCCGCGAGAGATCGCCGCGTTCGGGCGAAGTTACGCAGACTACGTCGTGAGCCTGCTCGCCCGGGTGCAGCGCGGCGAGGAACAGGATGCCTATGCCCGGGTGATCGCCGATTTGGAGCCGGAACTGTTCGCACAGGCGCTGCGCTTGGCCCAGGGGAATCAATCATTGGCAGCCCAATGGCTTGGAGTCACTCGTTTGAAGCTGCGCGAGAAGATCAAGGAACTCGGGTTGCATCCGCGGCAGAACAGGTAGATGCTTCATGCATCCGGCATTGATCGTGTCATGCCAGGCATGTGCGATGATCCGCGCCATCGCAACTCCCCGTAGCCTCAACTCGTCCAAACGAGGAGAGACTGGCGAGCTTGCCGAGCACGGCTGCTACCACGTGAAGCTGACCCAACTCCTCCACGAATACGGCCTGGAGCATTCTGCCTGTGCGTTGGGCTGCTTGCGCCTGCTCGCCAATCCTGCGTCCGCGTTGAAGGAAGCTGCGCTACAGGTCAGAGGCCGGCTCAGAACCGGCCCTTGAGAGGGACCGGACGAGTCATCTCCCAGTAGTCCCATAGATTGCCGAGTCGCTGACGACCGGAGCGAAGCGCCTCCAGCGAACCGCGGCAACTCGTCCAGCAATCGCGGCAACCGTTCGAGCGCCATTGTTGCCGCAGCCGGCGGACTACCACAGGCATCGCCTCGCGCAGGATGTTGCCCGCGGGATTCTCCAGCCGGTCAATGCAGAAGGTCACGTCGCCCTGGCTGTCAATGTTGCAGAGCAATCGCCCAGCTTGACAGGTGCCCGCACCGGATGTCACCGCTTCGTCAAAACGCGCCAGGTACCCGCGCAGGGGCACAAGATGCCGGCGACGCCGCTTGATCTCCAGTAGCGTGCGGGAAACCCCGGAGGCTGGAAGCCGGTGTGGTTTCTGCCCGCGGCCGTGGCTGTAGAGGGTCACGAGGCACGTGATCCCCAAACGTTCGCAACATTCAATCAGCCGTTCCAGGTCGTCGAGATTGTCATCCATGAGGACGGAGATCAGGTGGACTCGCTGTTCGGGATGCTTGCGTGCGTCGTGTAGAATCCGGAGCGCGCGAAGAGCTTGGTCAAAGGCCCCAGAAAAACCCCGTTGCGCGTCGTGCTGGAGCGGTTCAGCATAGTCCACCGACACGCTGATTTCCCACGTCCCGGCGGACCACAGGGCGCTCGCCTTGTGGGGCGTGACCTTGGTGCCGTTGGTGATGAGCACGGGGAAGTGGTGCCGCGCCAGGGTGCGGGCAATCGCTTCCAAGTCCGGGTGCAGGAGAGGTTCGCCGCCGCCGATGGAGATGATTTGCGGGCCTATTTCATTGAGTTTATCCGAAATGATTATGGCTTGATCCAAAGTCAGACGGGGCCGGTCCTGAAATCCTCCGCGCCAGAAGTCGCAGATACCGCAGCGGCAGTTGCAGTCGTAAAGAATCTGCAGATTCACATGCACCTGTCTCCCCAGCGCGGACGACCAGGCGTATCGCAGTATGCGGCCGAGGTGACTGGTGGGCAGCGGAATCATGCGGCCGTCGGCGCGGCGGAAGCTGTTTCGCAGCGGGGTAACAGTCCGTGCCGGAAGACCCACAACACGAGCGCCGTGCCGAGCACGAAGAGCAGTTCCGTCCATTCCTCCCATGTTTCAAACCACATCAGGTCGTCACTAAAAGTGGCGACGAGGGCAGTTCGCATCAGGCCGAACCCCAGTGGCCCGAGTCCGGCCGCGAAAAACAGCTTCGACAGCAGCACCGGATTCTCCTTCTTGAATGCCAGAACCAGCCAGGACGCGGCGAAGAGGACCAGCGCCAGCCCGGGGCAGAAGCGCATTTCGAACCACTGGCTGGCCATGGTGTGTGAGTAACAAACGCTGGCGCCCAGAACGTCGCTGCGATACGTCGTGAGTTTGAATCCAGCCGTCAGCGGCAGCAGCGCCAGAACGGCGGTGGCCGGAATGCCAAACAAGAACATGCGCCGCAGCCCGCAGGGTTCGTCGGCGTACTTGATGCAACGCCGGCAGAGCGAAAGCGCGGCGCACCGGTCCTTGGCGTCGCTGAACCGGATCAGCCGGTGGTCCATGCCTTCCATCAAAGCCCAGGTCACGAAGGCGAAACCCGCAGCCATGCCGAAGTTGTGCAGATACTCCGGCAAATCAGATCGGCCGCCATACCACAGGTAGTTCACGCTGCACGCCTGTTCGCCGCCCCAGAACCAGATCAGTCCCCAGCGCAAGGCGGTCAAATCCGGCGACGTCCGGCGCCACAGCACGATGATCACGCCAAGCGACACGAGTAGGTAGATTGGCTTCACGCCGAACGCCGTGACCACCACGATCCACTGGTTCAGGACCGACATGGGTCGCGAGGGCTCTGTCGGTTGGGCGTCCGGTTGGTCCGTCGCGGGCAGTCTGTTTTGAAGCGCTGCTCCGGCTTGTACGGTGGTCGGAACAATCGGAGGCGCGTAGTCCCACCATCCGCCCAGCATCATCGCGGCACAAAGCGCGAGCGCGAACAGGTTCACAGCGATCAGACTTGGTTTTGGGATGGTTGTCATGCACGGCCTTTCACGCAGTTACGCACACAGACCGGGATCATTCGTCCGTCCGGTTGCGGATAAACCTGGCAGCACTTCCGTGCGCGCGATAGGTCGAACGTCTCCGGATCCATGAACTGGTGGATGAAGATGGATTTCACGGAACGCTCGGCGACGGTTAGCGCGCGTTGCGGCGAGTAACCACAGCCACAGGTGGTTTCTCGGATCAATCGCCGGATGGTTTCCAGGGCCCGCTGCGAATCCGGCGATAATCCCGCCGGTCCTGACCAGAGTTCATATACGGCGTCGCTGATCCGCGCGAAGCTGTCGGCGTCCGTGCCGAAGATCGCGCGGTTCTGGATGAGGTCAAGATACCGGCCGGCGTTGATCATTTGTTTGATCGGAACGAAGCGGCGAGCTTCGGTCTTGAGGTAAAAGGCCAACGAGAAGCAGGCCGGATGGCTGCACGGCAACGGCGAAAAATCCTCCGGTGAAACTGTCCCCCCTCCAGCGCCCTTCAATGCCGTGATCACTTCCGGGATGGTGGTTGCGTCTCCCGGACGGCCCAGCGCCGCGGCGTGGCCCGCATAAGCCGCCGGCTGAAACATCACGCTCAGGATGTGGTCGTGCTCGAACATCAGGTCCGCAATCTCCGCGAGCCGCGTGTCATTCACCGCTGCAACCACTGTGGCCGTGAGCGACATGGCGGCGTCCAACGCGGCGCATTGCTCGATCAACCGCCGCTTCTCCTCGGCCATCGGACGTCCGCGCAGGGCCCGGTGGATGTCGTCGTGCCGGCCATCGAACTGGAGCGAGACAATCACCCGGCGGTCGGCAAGAAAGCGCAGCAAGCCTGCATGGCGCTCTAGCACGGTGCCGTTGGTGGACACACTGACCCGGAAAATCTCCTTTCGCCCGACGCACTCCTCGATAATGTCGCGGAAATGAGGGTTCAACGTCGGCTCGCCGCCGGAGAGGTTCAGCACGTCAATCTGCCCTTCGGACCGAATGAGCCCGTCCAGCATGCGCGCCACTTCCGCCCGCGTGCGATGCCAAGTGCCGGGATTGGTTACCAGGCAGATCGGGCACTCCAGGTTGCAGTGGTCGGTGATTTCGATGATCGGCAGGCAAACGTGCTGCTCGTGATCCGGGCAAAGCCCGCAGGACTCCGGGCAACCCTGGCTCTCCATGGCAAGGGCCAGTGGCATCGAAGCCCGCCGATGGAAATGGCCCAGCCTCAAGTAGCTCTCCCCGTCCCCATAAACGCGCGCTTCCTGTCGTCCGTGGTCGGGGCAGAGCTTACGTAGCCAGACGCCGTCCGATTCGACGAAGACTTGCGCTGGGACCAGCCGTCGACAGGTCTTGCAGGTGGATTGAGTGCTGGTCAGGTATTCACTCATGAATTGCGCCGCTTACAGTCCCAGCACCGGCGTCAGGGAGCGCGAAGATTCTCGCCGGGTTGCCTACGGCCAGTTTGCCCGCCGGCACGTCGCGACCCACCACCGCGCCACCGGCCACAACTGCACCCTCGCCGATCTCCACGCCGTGCCCGATCAACGCGAAGCCGCCGATGACCGCTCTCTTCCGAATGATGACCCGCCCGGCGCGAAATTGATTTGGCCCGAACTCGTGCAGCGCGATTCTGACGCCGACGCCGACCAACACGTCGTCTTCGATCGTCAGCAGTTCAGGAAACGTCGGATCAATCCAGAGGTCGGCAGAGAGATACACATTGCGGCCGATT
>CAYJNU010000027.1:0-29174 GCA_964371005.1 uncultured Verrucomicrobiota bacterium
GCCAAGCTGGGCGTGGACACCGAGGACATCGCCAACGCGCTGCGGATCATGGTCGGCGGCGACACGCGCGTGACCCGCTTCCGCGACGAGCAGATGAACGAGGATTACGACGTGCAGGTGCGCCTGCGGGAAGGCGACCGCAACGACGCGGCCACCATCGCGCGCCTGTTCGTGCCCCGGCAGGGCGGCGGCCTGGTGCGCCTGGACAATCTGGTGACCCTCGTTTCCACGAAGACCCCGTCGCGCATTGACCGGCTCGACCGCCAACGCCAGGTGAGCCTCCGCGCGGCCGTGGCGCCGGGCTACGCGCAAGCGGACCGCATTGCCGCGCTCCGGGCGGAAGTGAAGAAGATGAACCTGCCGACAGGCTACTCGACGACGGTATCGGGCCGGGCGCGCGAGCTGGAAACGACCTTCACAGAGTTCCTGTGGGCCTTCGCGCTCTCGGTGATCCTGATGTACATCATCCTGGCATCGCAGTTCGAGAGCCTGATTCATCCGTTTACAATCCTGCTGTCGCTGCCGCTTTCCGTGCCCTTCGCCTTCATCTCGCTGCTGGCGGCGGGACAGACCATCAACCTCTACTCCGCGCTGGGGCTGCTCGTGCTCTTCGGCGTCGTGAAGAAGAACGCCATCCTCCAAATTGATCACATGAACAAACTGCGGGCGCGGGGCCTTGATCGCCCCGCCGCCATCCTGCAAGGCAACCGCGAGCGCCTACGCCCCATTCTAATGACGACCATGACCCTCATTGCCGGCATGCTGCCGCTGGCGCTGGGCACCGGCCCGGGAGCGGAAGAGCGGCGGGCAGTGGCGGTGGTGGTGATCGGCGGCCAGGCGTTGTGCCTGTTGCTGACGCTGGTGGTCACGCCGGTCGCGTACTCGCTGCTCGATGATGTTGGACAGAGGCTTCAGTGGAAACACTGGCGGATTGAGCCGGAGCACTCCAATGCGCTGCCTTCACCTTGATTCCCAGTCAAGGAATCTGGCGGGGCCGGCAAGCCCTGAAAGCCTCGCTGGGAGCCGAATTGGTATAACCCAGCAATGCAACGCCATTCGTGGCCAATACCAAGCGGCCAAATCAAGCAATTGCTCAAGTACGTAACTCGCTCGTTCGGTGGCCGTCACGTGGAGTTTGAGGGCATTGCCGGTGCGTGTTGAGCGTGCAGCCCAGCATGAGTTCACTGCCCGAGTTGATGAGTTCGACGATGATGCCCGGAGTTTCGAGGCGGATCGGAGGCGAGACAAAGGTGAGCGCGGGATCTTAGCCGGGATCCGCCTGCACGAGGCAGCAGAAGGGACGACCACTCCGCGCTTGGGCGTGCTCGCCCGACCACACTCGAGGACGAGAGCCAAAGACACACCTGGCAGACAGGCGACTGTCTTCAGCGGGGACGTTTGAGCAGAAACGCCAGCCAGGAAACGCCGATGCTACGCGCCCCTTCACGGGGCCATTTCCAGTGGTTGTAAAGACAGCCGACCGCCAGCGGCGACAGCACGAATGCCCCAAGCCCCAACTTGGTCGTATGCAAAAGTAGCAACACCACCAGGAAGCTGGCAAAGTTTGAGATGATTATCGGCCAGACGAACGGCGTGCGGTTCTCAGTGGAGATCAGCGTTCCCCAGAAGGAGTAGTTCATCTCGAGCAACCCGTTCAACGCGAACAGGCCCAGCCAGAGCGGCGGTAAAAGTGATTTTTCTGACTGATGCCACCGAAGCAACGCTGGCACGAGAACGATGGCTGTGAGCACCAGAGTCCCGTAGGTCAGGTACTGCAGCCACACGCGCGGCCAGAGGAGTTTGCGCAATGCGGCTTGGTCCTGCTTGATGCGAAGCTGGCCAATCAACGGCCACTTCACGAGCGTCCAGACCTGTGACATGCCGGAACTCATCAGGATGAGCTGCGCCGAAAAACCATAGGTGCCGCTGGCGGCGAGCCCGAGGATGGGCAGGCAAATGAGCGTGTTGGCCTGTCCGGCGAGGAAGCCGCTCAGGAATTGCAAGCCCACCCGCCAACTGTTCGGCCAGAGCGTTGCAAGCAATGGCTTTGCCGACCGCATATCCAGACCGGCGGGACGGCCGCCCAGATGGCGCAGAACCACACGCCGGGACAGCAGGCGTAGCAGGAAACTGGAGAATAGGCTTGCCACCGGCACACTCATCAAACCAGCACCCAGGAGCAGCAGCCCGCACGCAAGTGCGATCCGAAGGGCGTGCGTCATGGCCCCAAGCTGTGTGCCCACGAGGACCTGATTCATGTTTCGGAGAAAGACGTTCCACCAACCGGCGTAAATGTCCCACAGCACTGATGCCAGCGTCAGCCCCCATGCAATCCAAGTGATGGTCTGCGAACTCGTTTCCGGAACCGCCTTGGCCACCATGAACGTACCGAAAGCACCGAGCAGCAAGAGGGTCACCACCGACAGAATGCGGTAGAGCTGCCGCGTTGTATGCAGCAATTGCCAGAGGAGAACGTAATTCGGGCCGGAAACATCCGGCTGCGGCACGAATCCTTGAGCTTTCAACTCCCTGGCGCCGCCCATCGCGTAGCTGACCGCCCGGCCGATGCTGACCGCGAAGCCCAGGTCCAGAATCGGCACCAAGGCGGCCAGGCTCAGAAACACGAAATACATGTCGTAGTCGGGCTTCGAGAGCTTGACTATGAGTAGCGGCAGCACCACCACGCCGGAGGTGAGCCGCACGGCATTCATCATCCATGACCAAGCGACGGCAGATTGATTCAGTCGTGAAATGACCTGCTTGGGTGTTGCCATGTTGTTTGGATAGCGCATGGCGTGGTGCGTTCAAAGTGCCCACGCTCGCGGAGAGGAGTGATAGATCAGTCGCCCACTGGCAGCGCGGCCTGAAGCAACATGGGGCGAGGTTTGGTACCGCCGAAAAACCGTATCGGTCCAAACAACGTGAATCCTTTCACCCGGAAACGGTAGGCCGGCTGGATGGACTTCAGGTAGGCAAGGATTTCGCGGGCGTGTTCTTCCTTGTGATAAGTCGTCACGGCAATTTGCGGTCCGACGCTACGGATGAGTTTCTCCGCGCCTTGGAGGACGTCAAGGTCAGCGCCCTCGGCGTCGATTTTGATCAGGTCGCGCGGTGTGAGCTGGAGTTGTCGCTGCGAGCAATAATCGTCGAGGGCGATGGCGGGAATTCGATTGGCACCTGATCCGCCGCCGTCAGCTACAATGCGGTTTGCCTCCGGGCAATCTCCCTCTTCGAAAAAGACGGTCCCAGAGTGCCGGCTTACCGCCATGATTTCGGTGATAATGCCAGCGCTGACGCCGTTCGCTTCCGCCCCCCGCTTAAGAAAACCCGCGGTTCGCGCGGAGGGCTCAAAACAGATAACCTTCGCCGCCAATCCTTGGCGCAAGATGCGACAGGCGAACAATCCTTCGCAAGCCCCCACATCCAGCACCACGCTTTGGGGTGTCATCTTAATTGGGGAAGTGGTGTAAAAGTGCGGGCAGCGCGGGTCGAACTCTTGGGCGATGGGATAGTGCAAGTTGTTGTCCACCTTGCCCAGCCAGTAAAAGACGAGGTTGTGGTCGCGCACGGTCACGCGATGCACGCCCGGTTCGACGGGTTCAATGATCGCCTCGCGCGCCAGAGCTTTACCAAAGGCACGGTGGCTGAAGCGGCTCGGGAGCAGCCACTCGCGCCAGTTCATCCAGCCATCCGCCCAAGTGAACGCTTTCGTCGGGCGTAACAACCACCAGTAGGCAAGGGCTTGGGTGAACACCGTCACCGGGTTTTTCTTGTTGGCCAAGGTCACAACCACACTCTTTACCGGAATCCCCCGCTGGTTTCAAGATGAGTTGCCGGGCAATTCAGAATCGCCAGGAATAAAGGAGGCACGAATCACTCCGCAGCTTGTGTAATCGGGAGACGGAGAAACCGCTGCGGGCTGCCGGAGTGGGACAGACTGGCCCCCCCGTCCAGGGAACTGAACCGGCCAGGGCGGGATTCCAGCAGGGAAAACCGTCGGACGACTCCCTGGCAGCCTGAACAGCGACCGTGCCACTCCGAGGAGAATGGGGACGGACATCGTTGACGAGCCCTGGGCACTGTCCTTGCGAATGCGAAGTCTTTCTTGCTCGCCAGCTTGGAGCGTTCAAAACGACTTAGAGACGGAAACCGTGTTTGATCGGAACGTTCAACGCCGATTTGGCACTTCTGGAGTCCCGGGCTCGTTGAGAAAAGGCTTCCAGTTTGAGCGTCGGTCTGGCCTATTTCCCGCCGGCCGCGGCCGTGCGGAGGCGTGCGGCCGGTCCGAATGAATCTGAATGAGCAGTCTCTGCCAGCACGCATGAATGTTTTGGGTGTCCATGTCGGTCACGACAGCAGCGCCGCCTTGGTTCTGGACGGCAAGATCGTCGCCGACGTCGCTGAAGAACGTTTCACCCGGACAAAGCATTTTGCCGGATTGCCGCTGCACGCGATTGACTACTGTCTCAAGTCGCAGCGGTTGACGATGGCGGACCTCGACGCGGTGGCTGTGCCCGCCGCCGGCAGCATGCCGGAGTTGAATTTCCTGTTCGATCTGCAGGGCGACCGCCGCGAACAGTCGCCGGTCACCAAGCGTGCCTTGGAATTCGCTCGCGAACTCGGGAAACGGCCCGGCATGAAGCCGCCATCGTACGTCAGGAACTTCCCGCTCAATCGCCGAACGCCGATCGTTCATGTCCACCATCACCTCGCACACGCGGCGTCGGCGTATTACACGAATCCGCTCCGTGAGAAGCAATTGATCGTGACGATGGACGGCATAGGGGATGGGTACTCCGCCGCCGTCTGGCGGGGGGAGCAGGGCCGGATCACGCTGCTGAAGCCGTTTCCACCCACGGCGTCGCTCGGCTGGTTCTACAGCAATGTCACCGAAGCCCTCGGCTGGTGGCACGGCGACGGTGAAGGCAAGACCATGGGCCTTGCGCCCTACGGCGATTCCGAGAAGGCCAAGGGCGCGCTGGACCGGTTCTATCCGAAGTTCAGCGGTGGCGATATTCTCGAACCGCACAACTTCGGTCGTTTCTTTTACTGGAATGAGAGCGGGGCGATGCAGTGGCACTTTGACGAAGCCTATGCGATCCGGGAGTTGGTCGAGCGCCACGGGCGCGAACACATTGCCGCGGAGGCGCAACGCATCCTCGAGGAACAGGCCAAGGCCATCATCTTCCCGTGGCTGGAGAAAGAGCGCACCCGCAATCTCGCTTGCTCCGGAGGCGTGTTCCTAAACGTGAAGCTGAACCAGCGCATCTGGGAATCCGGGCGCGTGACGTGCCAACACATCTATCCGAACGCGGGCGATTCGGGATTGGCGGTGGGCGCGGCGCTCCATGCCTACTACGACGCCAACCCGAACGCGCCCGTGCAGGCGATCGAAGACCTGTACTGGGGGCCGGATTACGCAGAAGCAGAAATCGAGGCGGCGCTGAAGCTGCGCAATCTGGCGTACCGGCGCGTGGACGACATCGAAGCCTTCACGGCGAAGCAATTGGCCGACGACAAGATCGTGGCCTGGTTTCAGGGGCGCATGGAGAGCGGCCCGCGGGCGTTGGGGAACCGCTCGATCCTGATGAGCGCGAACCGAGCGGAGAACAAGGACATCATCAACGCGCGAGTCAAGTTCCGAGAGGCGTTTCGTCCTTTCTGTCCGTCGTTGCTCTGGGAAAGGCGCTCGGAGTATCTGGAGAAAGCACGCGACGAATTCTTTATGATCACCTCGTTCACCTGCCCCGCGGCCAAGCGCGCCAAAGTGCCGGCGGTCGTGCATGCGGACGGCACCCTGCGCCCGCAAACGGTGAAGCGCCAGTTCAACGAGCGATACTGGAAGTTGCTGACCGAGTTCGAGCGGCTCACGGGTGAGGGTTTGCTGCTTAACACGTCTTTCAACCTGATGGGCGAGCCCATCGTCAATCACCCGCGCGACGCCATCCGCTGCTTTTATGACAACGGCCTGGACGTGCTCGTGCTGGGGAACCTCGTGCTGGAGAAACGGACTTGAACTCGCAAACGGCTGTCCAGACTCGTCCGCTAACGGTTGCCTGGTTCTCGTTCTTTCCGGTGGAATGGCTGCCCGACGTGCCGCCGGAGGTGGCGGCGCTGCCGCGTATGCATCCAGCCACGTGGCAAAGGGTCCTGCTTGCCGAGTTGGAGAAGCGATCTGACATACGGCTGCACATCCTGGTGGTGCGGAAGCAGTTTCCGCGGTCCCTTTCGTTCGAGCGCCACGGCGTAACATTTCATCTGCTCAAAGCACCAGCCGGTTGGCGGGCGCCGTCGTTGTTTTGGGTGGACACCATGCTCATCCGCCGCGTGCTCCGAAAGGTACAGCCGGACTTGGTGCATGCCTGGGGCACAGACCAAGGGGCGGCCTTGATTGCCGCACGGCTCAAATTCCCCCACCTCATCACGATTCAGGGACTCTCCTCCTGGTGTCGCGAGTTGGGCCCGGTCAACAAGCATCAGGTGCTGGCTTCTTGGATTGAACGCTGGTGTCTGCCGCGCGCTCCGCTCGTTACGACGGAATCCACTTTTTCTGCGGACTATGTGCGGCGACGGTTCGCCCCGAGGCGCGTGGAACAGATCGAGCACGCCCCCGATTACTTGTTTCAACGCGTTGTGCGCCGCCCCAGGCTGTCCCCCCGCCGTTTCCTCTTTGTCGGGCGGTTCGAACTGCCGAAGGGAACAGACGTCCTGCTGCGGGCGTTGGACCAGTTGAGGGAGGAAGGCCCATTTGAGCTTGTTTTCGTAGGGCGCAACCAGGGGCCGCTTTACGAAGCCCTACGGAGGGAAGTCTCCAGCGAGTTGTGGCGGCGGATCATCTTCAAGCAAAACCTCACTTCGCCGCAGATTGCCGCGGAATTGGCGGAAGCCGCCGTGATGATCTACCCAACACGAGTGGATGTGAGTCCTAACGCGGTCAAGGAGGCCGTGGTGGCGGGTGTGCCGGTGGTGGCAAGCGCGGTGGGAGGCATTCCTGACTATGTTGTCCCCGGGGAGAACGGCTTGCTGTTCGAGCCTGGGAATGTGGAGGCTTGTTTGCAGGCCGTGCGCGAGGCGTGTTCCCATCCTTTGTTCGGGCGGGATGCGGTGCGCGAAGCCACGCATCAGCGGTTGCGCGACTATCTATCGCCCGAGTGCATGGGCCGGCGGTTTTGGGATGCCTACCAAACGGTGCATCAGGCCAGTCTCGCCTTGCTGTCGCGATGAAAGGTAACGGCCTGAACTGTTGCCAGGGCGACGATGGAACAGACATAACTGTTGCGATGCCGCCATGGGAGTGCCTAGGATGAGGTTTTGATGGCCAACACGGTTGCCTTATCACGGCTGCAATTGCTCTACGGACTTTGCCTCCCGCTGGCGGTGCTGCTGGGATTCTTTCTGGCGGATCCGCTGGAAATGAGCGCTTTAGCGGTGGTCGGCATGGTGCTGGCGGTGCTGTGCTCGCCGCTCTTGATCAAATGCCACCATCCTTTGCTGATCGTGAGTTGGAATGCTTGTTTGGCTCCTGCGTTTCTGCCGGGGAGTCCATATCTGTGGATGTTGATCACCGTGCCGAGCTTCGTGCTGGCACTGGTCGCTCGTTCAACCGATTCCGATCGCCGGTTTCTTTCACCGTCCGCCGTGACGTGGTCCTTGTTGACCCTGCTAGCCGTCACCCTGCTGACGGCCACCTTGACCGGAGGCATCGGAATCCGAGTCCTAGGTGGGGATCAATACGGGGGCAAACGCTATTTATACATCACGTTTTCGATCGCCGGGTTCTTTGCCCTGGCCAGCCAGGGCATTCCTCGCGAGCGGGCCGCTCGTTACGTCGGATGGTTCTTCTTGTCGGGTCTCACTGCCTTGGCGGGCCACATCATCTACTGGATCGGCCCGAAAGCCTACGGATTATTCAACCTCTTCCCGCCGGTTTGGGCGGCAGGACAGGCTCAGATGACTGAGCGCGTGGATGCGGTGGCAGGGGGCGCCCGCTTTGGCGGTTTCACCCAGGCCTCGGTGTTGTTTCTTTGTTTCCTGCTGGCCCGTTACGGCGTGAGACGACTCTTCGATCTGGCCCGACCTTGGAGGTGTTGCCTCTTCCTCGGGGCGCTCGTGGGCGTGCTCTATGCTGGCTTTCGCTCCGCGCTGATCCTCTTCGCGCTGCTTCTGGCTGTGGTATTTCTGCTGGAAGGACTGCACCGTACCCGGGCCATGATCATAGCACTCGTGACCGGAGCATTGGTGGTGGTGGCGTTACTGCCCATCCTGCCCCGTTTGCCCTACGTGGTGCAACGATCACTGGCATTTCTGCCGCTGCCGGTGGACCCAATGGTGCGTCAGGATGTCAGTTACTCGAATAATTGGCGGCTGGAAATGTGGAAGGATGTTCTCCCCGATTTGCCCAAGTACCTTCTGATGGGGAAGGGTTACGCGCTGGATCCGCGGGATTTGGAGATTGCTTTGGAAGGCAGTTGGCGCGGGAAAGTGGGTGGCTGGACCGGGGCTCGCGTGGCGGGCGATTATCACAACGGACCGCTTTCGGTGTTTGTTCCCTTGGGTGGTGCTGGGTCCTTGGCGTTTCTCTGGTTCTTGTTCGCGGGAGGGCGTGTGCTTTGTCTGAACTGCCGGCACGGGGATCCTGCGCTGCGGTTCATCAACCAGCTTCTGTTTGGTTGCTTCATCGCCCGGACGATCTTCTTCTTTGCCGTGTTTGGATGCCTTTGGCTAGACTTGGCCGTGTTCGTCGGTTTGGTGGGCTTTGGCTTGAGTCTGAACCCGGATATCTGGCAATCTCCCGCCATGTCAACAAAGCTGGCCGTGAAGCTGGCCACCGGGGAACCTGCGCCCGGTCAATCGCAGCATTCGTTTAAATGAGAACGCCATGACAGACCCTCGATCAGTTGTCCGCGGCATTTTGGTTTATGCATTGTGCCTGCCACTGGCTTTGGTGGTGGGTTACAATCTGGCAGGGTTGGGCGATTTGCGAATCGAGTCCGTGCTCACCGTCGGCCTTGTTCTTGGGTTCTTGCTATTCCCCATTCTGCTCCGGTGGCACCATCCACTCCTTATTTTCTCGTGGAATACCATCGCCGTGCTGTTCTTTATTCCCGGAAGGCCGCAGATCCGTCTCGCGCTGGCCGCCGCCAGTTTTCTCATTACCGTGTTGATGTACGCGCTTGATCGTCGCGCCAAACCTCAAAACGCGGCGTCCATCACTTGGCCACTGCTCTTCCTCGTCGGTGTGGTGGTCGTCACGGCGGAGTTGACCGGCGGGGCCGGTTTCGGTGCTTTTGGCAGCCAGATCGGTGGCGCGGGCCGTTACGTGATGTTGCTGGGCGCGATTCTGGGCTACTTCGCGATCAGTGCCCAACCGATTCCGGCAGAAAAGGCTCCTTTGTACGTCGGATTGTTCTGTCTGGGAGGGTTGACCTTGGTGATTAGCGGGTTGGCCCCCTATTGCCCCCAGTCGCTGCAGTTCATTTTCCTCCTGTTCCCAGTTGATCGCGTGCTTTTCGCCGTTCAATCACCCTCCGCCACAGGCATGTCACGCCTCTATGGCGTTGCTGTTTCCTGTATGTTCGGGGTGTTCTTCCTGCTGGCACGGTTTGGGATTCGGGGCATTTTCAGCAGCACAAAGCCGTGGCGAGCCTTGGTATTCTTGGGGTTTGTCATGGGTATCATGCTGGGAGGGTTTCGTGCATTCATGCTACTCACAATGGCGGTGTTTCTGATTCAATTCTATCTTGAAGGATTGCTCAAGATGCGGTTCTTGCCCGCGTGGCTCGTTCTGGGGGCTTTCCTAGTGAGCCTGCTGCCGATTGCGGATCGGCTGCCTTACCAGATGCAGCGATCACTGGCTTGGATTCCGGGGATTGTCTCGCCGGAGGTGGCTTACGACGCGAGGGGCTCTACCGAGTGGCGTCTGGCCATCTGGCGGCGTGCGCTCGACGAACTGCCCCAGCACCTGATTCTCGGTAAAGGCTACGCCCTCGATCTCCGGGATATGGCGATGGTTCAGTTCCGGCAACGCGCCTTGGGAGGCGAAAGTGAGACGGGAGAAGTGGCGGAGCTGGCGGGCGATTATCATAGCGGACCACTGACGATTCTGATGCCTTTTGGGATTTTCGGCTTGTTGGCCGTGGTTTGGTTCTGGGTGGCGGGTTGGCGACTTTTGCTGCATAACTATCGTTACGGCCTGGGGGAACTCAAGACTATCAACACCTTGTTGCTCGCGCTCTTCGTCGCGCGGGTCTTTCACTTTCTTCTCATATTTGGCTCGCTGAACGCCGAGTTCGCCCACTTCACCGGCTTGGTGGGCTTGAGCATGGCCCTAAACCATGGGTTTGCATTAGTGCGTGCCCCGGCGCCGGCGATGGAGCCGGCCGTGCCAACGCGGAGACGCAGCTTGCCTGCGGTCTTGGCCTCCCCTGTGGCCGCGCAGACGAAACTCACCCTCCGATCGGATTGGGTCGCCGGTCGGACCAGTGGCCGGCTTGGCGGGGAGTGATCCAACGGTAAGAATCGACTGCTGCCACGCGGGACTTTGAGGTTGCCAGGTCGGAGCAGCGGGTCGAGAATGGCCGCACGTTGATCCACGCACCACGCTTATGAATATCAGCATAGTTGGCTATGGCTACTGGGGGCCAAACCTCCTCAGGAACTTCTCCGAAACCCCCGGCGTGAACGTCCTCTGGTGTGTGGACAGCCGCCCGCCACGCTGCGAACTGGCCCGCAAACGCTACCCCAGCCTCGCGACCACCGACCGCATCGAAGAGGTCTTGAACGACAACCGCGTGGACGCCGTCGCCATCGCGACGCCGGTCTCCACCCATTACGCCCTGGCCAAACTGGCGATCGAGCATGGAAAACATGTGCTCGTGGAGAAGCCCATGACGCGCACGGTGGCGGAGGGGGAGGAACTCGTGGAACTCGCGCGCCGCAAAGGCGTGCTGCTGATGGTAGACCACACCTTCATCTACACCGGCGCGGTGCGGAAGACCAAGGCACTCATCGAATCCAGCGAGCTCGGCAGCCTCTATTACTTCGATTCGGTCCGCGTGAATCTCGGCCTGTTCCAGCACGACATAGATGTGCTGTGGGACCTCGCCCCGCACGATCTGTCCATCCTGACTCACCTCATTCCGCAACGTCCCACCCATGTGACCGCAGTCGGCTCCGACCACACCGGCAGCGGCTTGGTGGATGTGGCCTACATGACCGTGCATTATGCGGACAGCTTCCTCGCGCATTTCCACGTGAACTGGTTGTCGCCCGTCAAGGTGCGCCAGATTCTCATCGGCGGCAGCCGGAGGATGTTGGTCTATGACGACATGGAGCCCAGCGAGAAACTGCGGCTTTACGACCGCGGCATCAATGTCAACACCAAGGAAGGCATTTACCGCACGCTGGTGGATTACCGCATGGGCGACATGTGGGCGCCGAAGCTCGACATCCGCGAGGCCCTGGCCGCCGAGTGCGAGCACATCGCCCAATGCGTCCACGAACAGAAGGCGCCGCAAGCCGACGGCGAGGCGGGCTTGAGCGTCGTGCGCCTGCTGGAAGCCGCCAGCAAATCCATGGCCGCCCACGGTCAGCGAACTCCCGTATGAACGAACCCAAAGCACCCGACTTCTCGCGCATCGCCAAGAGCGTCAAGCTCGGCAAGGATGTTGCCATCTATGGCTTCGTGAACCTCTACGGCTGCGAGATCGGCGATGAAAGCCGCATCGGCACGTTTGTCGAGATCCAGAAGAATTCCACGATCGGACGCCGCTGTAAAATCTCCAGCCACACTTTCATCTGCGAAGGCGTGGTCATCGAGGACGAATGTTTCATCGGTCACAACGTCGTTTTCATCAACGACCTCTACCCGCGCGCGGCCAACCTTGATGGTTCGCCACAGAGTGAGAAAGATTGGAGGGTGATTCCGACCCGTGTCTGCAGACGAGCCTCCATCGGCAGCGGAGCGGTCATTCTGGCGGGCCTCACGATCGGCGAGGGCGCCATCGTCGGCGCCGGCAGCGTCGTCACCAAGGATGTTCCGCCGCACACCATCGTGGCGGGCAACCCGGCGCGGGTCCGCCGCAGAGTCCCGGATGCCGGCCCGAATGCGCCGACGTGAGAGCATGATGGATTGCTGCTTTCGCTCGTCATCCTCGTCCTCAGACTCGCGCCTCGGTTCGAGGACGACGGACGAGGACGGCGGACCAGGGGGAGAGGTGATTTGGCGGACGGGGTGTGAGGTTTCGAACCGGGCCAAGCCGGAAAGCACCAAAGGAAGCTGAGCTCGTGCGCGTCTCCGTCGTCACCCCAAGTTACCGCGGCGGTCAATGGCTGCGACTGTGCATCGCCTCGGTAGCCGACCAGGGCGTGGAGGTCCAGCACATCGTCCAAGACGCCGGTTCGGACGACGGCACGCTCGATTGGCTGCCGCAGGATCCTCGCGTCCGCGTATTCGTTGAGAAGGACGCCGGCATGTATGACGCCATCAACCGCGGACTTCGTCGGGCCACGGGAGAAATCAGTGCGTACTTGAATTGTGATGAACAGTACCTCCCCGGCACGCTCCAGGCCGTCGTGGACTTCTTTGCCACCCACCCGGAAGTGGACGTGTTGTTTGGCGACATCGTCGTGGTGGACGCTGAAGGTCGCTATCTGTGCCATCGGAAAGTCCAGCCACCACTGCTCACTCATACCTGGACCTGTCACCTCTCCACGCTCAGTTGCGGGATGTTCTTTCGACACCAGCTGGTGGATCCGGGCGGACATCTGTTCGACACCAGCTATCGCTCGGGCGGCGACGGCGAATGGATGGTGCGGCTGCTCCGTGCTGGCGTGCGCATGGCGGCGCTGCGGCGATTCACGTCGGTGTTTACCCAAACCGGGGCCAATCTCGGCCAGCAACCGGTGTGGCGCGCGGAATGGCGCCGACTGCGTGACACGGCGCCGGGTTGGATGCGGCTGCTGTCCCCCGTGTGGGTCGTCCAACATCGGCTGCGGCGATGGCTGGACGGGAGCTACCGACAACCGCCCTTCAGCTTCTCGCTCTATACGCTGCGCAACCGGGGCGACCGCGTTCTTCGCCACGCGGAACACCCAACGTGCGGTTGCCCAAACCGAGCACTCTGAACCCGTGGCTACTGTCCGGGCGCGCATAGGAACCGGCCATGGATCTACGCGGCTGATCCGGTCGACAACCTGCCGGCGGGGCCGCGCGCACCCCTCACGGCGGGTTGGGGTGCTTTACAGCCCGACCGCCACCCAGTACCCTGCAGCGCGTCTGGAAAGCCGGATGAAAGCTGCTCTCCATCGCCCGATTCAGCGGTCACGAGTTGCGCCCGCCAGTCGGCGCGCCACGCAAGACCGTCTTTGTTCATGAACTGGCGTTTCTTCCGCCCCTTTCCGTGGCTTGATACCCGGGCGGCATTCGTGGCGGGTACGCCGCGGGGCGGGACGCTGCTCGACCTCGGCTCGTCTGATGGTGAGACGCTCGGGCACATTGCTGAGTTGCGCCCGGACCTGAGACTGTTCGCGGCGGACTTCGTGGGTCAACCGGAACGCTACCCGCCGGGCTGCGCATTCGCGCGCGTGGATTTGGAAAAGCAGCCACTACCGTGGGCAGACGGTGGAATGGACGCTATCACCTGCATGCATTTGGTGGAGCACTTGCACGATTTGACCCTGCTATTTTGCGAAGTCGCCAGGCTGCTCAAGCCTGGCGGGCGCGTCTATTTTGAAACCCCGCACCCGAAATCCCTCACGTTGCCCAGCCTGCGCAACAACGCACCCGACGCCGGCACCCGGCCGGATCGTAACTGCGAATTCACCTTGAGTTTTCACGACGATCCCACACACGTCGCCGTCGTGCCAGTTGAGAAGCTGGCGGAAGAATCGCGAGCCGCCGGCTTGGAGATCTGCGGGAGCGGAATCTCCCGGAACTGGCTGTTTGCGGCGCTGCACCCGGCATTGAGGTTCCTGCCACCATGCCGGCAGAAGTACACCGCCCAAGTGCATTGGCTGGGCTGGTCAGCTTGGTTGACGGCGCGGCGTCCGGAGTCGGCGCACCTCTTGTGAAACCGAAACTCCTCGTCATCGAACTCTGGGGGATGGGTGACCTGGTGATCGCCACGCCCTTCTTGCGCGCGGCCAGCGAGCGGTACGACGTGACCTTGCTGGCAAAACCCTATGCCCAGGAACTGCAGGCGCGGCTGTGGCCAGGCGTGCGGGTGATGACGTTCGTGGCGCCGTGGACGGCCTTCCGCGGCAAGTATCGGCTGTGGCGCTGGCCGTGGCGACGCATGGCGCGTCTCCGCAGGCAACTGCGCGCGGAGCGATTCCAGGTCGGGCTCTCGGCGCGCTGGGATCCGCGCGATCACGTGTGGCTGCATCTCGCCGGGGCAAAGATGCGGCTCGGTTTTCCCAGGTTGGGCAGCCATCGTTTTCTCTCTCATGCGCTGGCGCGTCCAGAACCCGCCGCGCACCGTTACGAATTCTGGCGCACGCTTGGGCTGGCGCTCGATCTGACCATGCCTGGGGCCGAAGACATTCCCTTCCCGCCACGGCGTTCAGCGCGAGCCGTGCTGGTTCACACCGGAGCCGGTCAACCCATTCGGGCGTGGCCGTTGGAGCGGTACTGCCAAATCGTACAGCGCCTGCGCGCCGCCGGCTTCTCCGTGCTGGTGGCATGCGATCCAGCCCAGACAGAATGGTGGCGAAAGGCGGGGGAAGCGCGTGTGGTGGCACCGCAGACTGTGAACGAGCTGTTGGCCCTGATTGATCAGGCCGGACTGTTTCTTGGGAATGATTCCGGGCCGGGTCATCTGGCGGCATTTTGCGGCGTACCCACCCTGACCTTGTTTGGGCCTCAAGTGCCGGAGTGGTTTGCACCATTGCACCCAGCGACCCGCTGGTTGGCCGGCAAGCCCTGTCCCTACAAGCCGTGCTCGGATTACTGCCGCATGCCGTCCCCCATCTGCTTGGATCAAATGGCGGTCGAGGAGGTGTGGCAGGCGCTGGAAGCTTGCTTGGCCGAACAGCTAAAGCCGTGAGCCCAGAGTGCGACGCGCGCAGAGCAGCCAACCGTTCACGGTACCAAGTATCCGGACAGTACCCGCGGGTCAACCGGGAGAATATCGTTCGTGCTGAAATGGCTGATCACTTCGTTCGGATTGACGGCGGCGGGGACCTCCACCCCTAACCCGACGTCCATCCCATAGGTCGAGTTTGCAGCGACCGTCGCCGCGTTGGTTGACGTGCCCAAGGCAATACCCACCGATCGATCATAGGATAAATACGACTGACGCCGAACCTGCATCGCTAGCACCTTGTTCTCTTCGATCCGGGACGCGCCCCGGACGGCCACTCCCCTGAAACGGGTGGAGCTAGGAGTGATAATCAAGTTGCCGCGGATGGTGTCTTGCGGTTCCCACGATTGCACGCCATAAACATAATAGGTGGACGACAACATGGGTAGGGGATCTCGCGTCAGAATTACGTTTGAGGCCGCGATCGTACCCGGTGAGGGTGGGAACAACACATTGCGAACACTCTCATACAGGTGTACCCCGCTCCTGAAACCCATGATAAAGTTGCCGACGATGGTTGCTTTTGAGTTTGAGGCCACTGCAAAATACCCGTTGTCTCCACCGCCTTCAAAAAAATTACCGGCGATGGTAGCAAACGTGGGGTTGTAGGTTTGGAGGTAAACCGGCTGCTGCTGCGGGATTTCTTTTCCCTCTATATCAGCCGTGAGTCCTTCGTTTCTGAGCGTCAGCATTCGGGTGGAAGGATCAAAGGCAACCACGGTGAGCAAAACATTCACCACGGCTGAGCCTTGCGCCGGCCCGCCGCTGAACCAAGTGCGGAAGTTCAGGATCTGTCCCGCGACAAAGGTGCTGGGATCGTTATGAAGCCTCACTTGAGCAACAGAGGTGCCATCGGCGGGCGGGATCGTTAACAGCGTGGTGGTAGATCCCATCAAGGGATCGTCAATCTGAAAAACCGCCTCGACGCCCATGCGGCGCACGACGTTGTTGGTGAACAGCAGATGCAGCGGGCTGCCGAAGTGCGATCCGTCCTTCCGAATACCACCCGGGTTCAAAACCGGATTTGGATGGTCGCTGCCACCATCGAATTCATTATCCATGTATACCGCGTTTCGAACCCAAGGATTCATCCGAACCTGCTGGCCACCGCCGAAGCTGATTTCGTTGGTGCTCGTGTTAGAACCATAGGGATTCAATACTTTGCACCGCCGGAAGCCAAACTGAGCTAGTTTGCCCCGAAGATCGTAGCCGACACCGTAGGCGGCGACGGCACCATGACAATTCTCAAAAACGCAATCCTGGAAATCCACAGCTTGCACTATCCGCAAGTCTTCCGGCCTCAACCACACAGCCTCCGCACCGTTCGGTTCGCCCGTGGTTGATGGTAGGGTATCTTGGCTCTTCCTCCACTTCAAACCCCGGAAGGAAAGGGAGCGGAAACTGGCCTGAACCATCATCATCCGGGCACGGACCAAGTACACGGGGGAGCACAACTCCGCACCAGGGTCGCCGGTAATGAACAAATCCCGGTCCGCGAGGTCACTGCCGCCCAGATGGAGAAGCTGATACCATTGTGTCAACGCCTCGGCAACCCAAGTCTTCGTGCTTAGGCGGTAGCTGCCGGCAGGGAAATGCAACGTGTTGTGGTTGGTGGATCCTTCCAAGGCGTCAATCGCCGCTTGGATTGCCGCGGTGTCATCCGTCACACCGTCGCCCACCGCCCCGAAGTCCATTACTGACAGTGCGACTTCTCGAATAACGTTGACCGACTCGGTGACATTCGTACCCAGGCCATACGCGGCATCCGGCAGGAGGGTGAGCGTAACGCTTTTTGAAAGGACATTACCCGAGTTATCCAATGGGATGACCGATATGACAGCAGCATTTGCCCCGACTGGCAAAGTGATCGTTCCGTCGAGCGGGGAGTAATCAACGCCGGGCACGGCGTTGCCTCCAACCGAATACCGGACGGTTACTCGATTGAGATTGCCTGATCGCGTCACCCGGAAACTCCCCGGTGCGTGGGTGGTAAGATTCGCCAGCGGGCCGTTCTGCTCAAGGTCGATGGTGTTGGTCGCCGCCAAAATCACCGCTATGGCCGAGTGATTCGTCGTCTGGCTGGCCGGTGGACTCTCCACGCCTGACAGATAGGTTTGGATGACCTCTTCGTCGGTGAGCGCGCGATCCCAAAAACCGACATTGTCCACACGCCCCTTGAGGGGAAAGGAACCATCGCTGCGGGCCCCCACCGTGAAGGGCGTCGTGGTATTGCTTGGCGCGGTTGCGTTCGTACTGCTCTCGCCGGCGCAGTCTTGCGACACTTTCAACGCGGTACCGTCGAAGCGGGCACACACGAAGTACCAAACGCCTGTCTTCTGGGATGTCGTGGTCGTGATGACCGACGTGTTGCCGATGCACGCCCGAAAGCGATTAAAGCCGTTCCCGGTATATTCAAGGGAAAACTCCCGGGCGCCGGCGGATGCCTTGCCGGCAATATGCCCGACGGACGCCTGCGGATATGAGACTCCTCCCCCTTCCAGTTCAACCCAAGCCGTCAGAGTAAACTGCCCTGGCAGGTTGGTTGGGAAACTGGCGGCGGAGAGAATCTGGCTGGAGCTATTCGTGAACCAAGCCGATTTACCCAGCCGGGAAACGGCGCTGGATTCAACATTGCCATGCACATCGGCCAGGGGACAATTCCCGACTGAGTCCAGCCGCGTCTGGCCGCCGTCTTCATCCATCAGCCAATAGGAAGTCACCCCGATAGGGAGTGTCGCTCTTTCGTGGACGGCGCCAACAGGCAAACCCGCAAGCATTTGTTCCCAATCAGCGACCCCGTCCCCGTCCGCATCCGCGTCTGACAAATTGACGCGAAAGAAACGCAGGCTGCCGTTTACCTCCACTGCGGCCTCCACAGCGGAACCGTTACCTTCTACCAAAGCGCCCTCCTTGATCCACGGGCCGCTCAACATGCTGCTGCTCTCGATTTGGTAGCGTTTGCCTGCCACAGAGAGCCAGGTCAAGACCACAGCCTGTCCCTGGTTGGTACGGGTGATGGGAAACGATGAACCGGGGTCGAAAAGACCGGTGCCGGCGGCGAACTCGTCAATGTCGGCTACCCCGTCCTGATCGGTGTCCAGACCGCCCAGATAGGGACGACTTAGTTCGATGGCGGGGTTGCCGAGGGCCCGAAGGCGAAACGCGGTCCACGCCGGATTGGATTGCGGAATGGCCGCCAGCACCTCGCCACCCGTTCCGTGAACCGGAGTACCTTGGGGCTGCCAGTCGGACCCCGCGGTCGCTTCCACTTGATACTGCTTGCCGGAAACTGATCGCCACCGAATGAGTTGGCCGCTTACGAAGCGGCTGGATTCCAGCCGGAAGCCCGAGTGCGCATCGTAAGGATCAGTGCCCGCGATCGCTTCTTGAGCGTTATTTCGTCCATCCCCATCGGAGTCGTCCGCCGGGCTGATCCCCATGGCCGAGTAAGCCGTTTCCCATACATCGCTCAGGCCGTTGCCGTTGGTATCCACGATGGCACGACACAGAGTTCGTCCGCCCAGGAGAGCCAGGACTACGAACAACACCTCAACCTTGCACACACGACAGAGGCCGCCCCAATTCTTTGAAATCGGGCGGCGGCCAGTTCGCATCAAATCGCAGAAATACTTCAAGAAGAATAACTTCATATCGCTTGCCCACAACCACCGGGAGATACGCTACCTCAGGCGAGTCCTGCGTCAAGAACTGCTTGCCAATCGGACGTAGATCTCGTGCATCCGCCGCCCCTTGATCCCCCAGTCATAGTGGTCCAGCACGGCAGCCCGGGCGGTCGGAGCTTGCGTAACCAGCAATCCGCGGTGCTCGTTGTAGAAGCGGATTCCCTCAGCCAAGCCACGGACAACCTGGGCCCGCCTGCCCAACGGCACCTTAATCCCACAACCCTCCCTTACCGCCAACGCTGGCCCGCCGCAATCCAGGCAGAGGACCGGGAGTCCGTTGGCCATTCCCTCTAGCACCGTATAGCCACCTGTGTCATGCAGGCTCGGGAAGACCACCAGGTCGAACTCGCGATACAACCTCAACACCTCTGCGCGCGGCTTGCGTCCGGGAAAATGGACGCGCGGCGTCAAACCCAGCCGACCCGCCAGCCTTCGGCAAGTTTCGGCGAAATTGCCGTCCCCGACCAGGGTGAACGTCGCATCGGTTCGGGATTGGTGCAGCGCCTCAATGGCAAGATCAATTCCTTTCAGGGCGATGAGATAGCCGACATACAGCAGCCGCAATGGCCCCGTCGAAGGCTTTCGCTCGGGCGGTGGAAAATCGGCCACATCCACGCCGATGGTCGGCATGAGGTCGGCCTCATGCCCCAGCGTGGCCAGGACACGCTGCATTCCCGGCGTTGAGGCCAGCGTGTGCGTGACGAGCGCGGCGTGGCGACCCAAGGCGGACCAACCAACGGTTTGCGCTCGGTTCACCACATTCCGAAAAGACTCACGCCACAGGGAGGCCGGATGTCGCCAGGGTAACAGACCCCAAGGGACGCACTCGACGCCGCCAACCGGCCCCCACAGACTTGGCACGCCGTGGCCGGCGATGGCGGTCGGATACCGGTAACCAGCAAACGTCGCGTGGTGAAGGAGATCGAAATGTTCGGTGGCCACAAGCTCGGCGACCCGTTTGCGCGCGGCCTGTTGCCAAAACCAATAGTAGAGTTGCGTCGCGCCCAGTCGCTTCTTCCAGCGTTGCGCCGCATCCCCCAAATCGAAATGGACGAAACGCGGACGCATCTCACGGTCAAGAGCGTCGGCGAGCGCGGCTTCAATCGGCCCGCGGTTATTTGCTCGCGTCAGCACCGTCACGTCGTGGAAGCGCGCCATTTCCAAGGCCCACCGCCAGCCCACTTCGGGCTCCGAGCCCTTCCCGGGCTCGCAGGCGTAGGCGGATAACAGCACTTTTCGTCTTTGTGACATGCGACGACGGCAAACTAGACAGACCGGCGCGCGGCAGCAAGCAAAGTGGAAACGGAGAGGAGACAACCGCGAGGCCCGTCTCCAGGAACATTGACCATCGGCGCCGGAATCGAAAAGGCCAGGGATGGCGGGTGCGGAGATGTGAGATCGAGAACCACCGACACGAACACACACGCAGGGATGGTTTGGCCGTCCGCTCGACGTCTTCCCGCGAAGCGAGTGCCGGCGGAGTCTCCCTCGGTCAACGAGCGGACAGCAGCCTGACCAACGCCTCCATCTTTTCCACTCCGTCCGCCGGTCGTAGCACATCGCGCCAATACAGCACATAGGCAAAGAGCAACGGGCGGGTGCAGGCAGTGATGCCTGCCGTATCGGCATATTGCGCGAACAGCGGTGAATGCAAGAGCCGGTTCACCCGCGCAACCAGCCGTTGCGGGGGCGTACGGCGGGCCAGAACCTCATGCTGGATCAGGAAGTGAAACCAGTCCCAACCAGGTGGACCGAGCGGTTCGCCGCGTTCCCAATCCAGCACCACCCACCGCTGCGTGGCGGGATTCACCCGAATATTCCACGGCGCGAGGTCACCGTGATAAATTGCCGGACAGAACTGCACCGCCCCCAGTTCAGCTTCTACGCTCCGCAGCAAATCTGGCGTCCGGCAGACGGCGGCCAGCCGCTGCCAAGTTGGCAGTTCCGCCAGCCGCGTTCTTCGGTCTGTTCTCAACCAGGAGCGCAGCAGCTTGGCCAGCGGAACGATGTCTCGTGTCGCCGGGCTGTTTCCTGGCGCGTACTCGACCGCCACCGCCTCGATACCGTCTCCGCAAAAACGACCGACGACCTCCGGCGCACTTAGCAGCTCGGCGGGCTGAGATTCCAAGAATCCCGCCTCAGCCCGGATCAGCTTGCCGGCCGGCTCACCCACGCCAGCCTTGATTAGTCGCTGGGGTTGTCCGGCTTGATTGATGACCAGCAAGATGAATCGCCGCCCCAGCGCTTGCGGGTTGCCGCAAAGTACCGCGAAACCAGAATCCTCCCAGCCGGCATCCGTCGGGAAAAGGAAGTGCATGAACGCTGTCCCCGGGTCCAGGCCCAGTTCAAGCGGTTCGGTACCCCACGGCAGTCCAGCCCCAAGCGCAAGCCCCAGTAGCCCTCGGGCCATCCTGGCGAGGCGCGTTTGCGCGGGATACAACGCCAAAGCGGTTCCGACCGACTGGCGGAGGGACGGAACAAGCAGCAGCGGATGACCGTGCTTGCGAGCCAACCGGAACCGCATCCGCATCCCTTCTCCGGAAGCGGTGGCGGGAAACAAGGCTTCCCATGGAGCGTGGTTATCCGGATTCATCGCAAAAACCGGGGAAGGCCGGCTCGCCGTGGTTCGAAGGGCGGCACGGACAAGCGGAAACGCACAACGCCTCTAAGTGGGAGGGGTGGGATGCTTCGAATGCCGGATACAGGAGCGCAGGTGTGACCGCAAGTCGCCGCTTTGCCGTTCCACAGATGGACTGCCAGCCCACGCCAAAGTCGGCTTGGAACCCGGCGCGCGCGCGCGCCACTCCGCAGGTTTTGGAAACATCCAAACATGGCTTGTGGCAAGATCATCAAAATCAATTCGGGCCGCAAGCGTTTGGGATGACTGTGTTCGAGCGAGCAGGGTTGTCTCGTTTGAAACTGGGCCAAGCGCTCAGCTTTTGCAGCTTTGAATCAAGTGGAGCCGGCGCCGAAATTCGCAGACTCCGCCCAAGCCGATTTCCTGGTCACCCGCTCGTGGATGGTGGCGTTGCCGCACTTGAGTGCCGGACAATGACTCTGGTGGTCGGGCATGACGGCATGAGGTGGTCATGCGATGCCCTACCCACATTCAGCGATCGATTACGACACCACGGGAAGCCTTCCCTTTGTTCTCGCACCCGTATCCATCCACCGGGCTCGGATCAGTCGCACGGCAACACTTCGTTGCCAGTCCGACGAGCAGTCCGGGCGGAAAGCCACTGCATGACGTGTCGGGCGATGGCCTGGCTGGAGGCTTCGGGGGGCACTTCCGTATTGATCAGCACGTAGCAGTCATTCCCCATCATTAGTTCGCGCAAGCGCTGCCGCTGACGTTCTGTTTCCGCCGGGCTGACTTCCGCCTTTCGCCGCTGGATCACTTCCGTCGGCGCATCCAGAACGAAGGTGACGTCAGCCTGTGGTAAGAGTCGCCGCAGCACGCTCACCAGCCACCCGGAGCGCTGCACACGGTAACGCCTGGAATCCACCAGCAGATCGTCAAACGTGCGGTCGAAAATGATGCACGTGCTGCGAACGCGGGCCGGCAGTTGCCTCACCAGCCAGTGCGTCCAGGCGCACCCAAAGTAGTAAGCGATCTTGGCCCAACTCATCCAGACACTTCGGGGTTGCTGCCGATGGGGATTCGTCACGGGCCCGGCGGAGACTCGAACACCCAATCGTGGGACAAAATGCACCAGCATTTCGCGCCGGAAATGGGGTGCGATCAGCGTCCGCACTTGAGCAATGACCGTGGACTTGCCCGCCCCGTCAGGTCCTAGGAAAGCCAGCGTGAGTCCGGTTGGGTGCAGCGTGCGTCGCACCGCCCGCTGCGCTGCTTGGATGCGTTGCCCCAACGTATAACCGTTTCGGGACAGCGCCATCCGCCCGAGCGCGCCCCAGCTCGCGGGTGACTGCGTGAGCCATCGTTCAAGTCTCTCCGCCGCCGCTCCGAACACACGTGTGAAGAGTGCTTGCGTGCGTTCGGGTTCCTGCTGCCAGAGCGCCTGCAAGCGTTCGACGTAAGGGGCAGGGTCTTTTTCCTTCAAGAAGATCTTGATCAAGAGATAGAGGCACTCAGAGGACGGAGCAGGCACGAAAAAACCGCGATGCGGCCGGCGCGCATGTAGCAGTTCGACGTCCAGCAGAAACAACCGCCTCTGGCCTGTGTAGTGTGAGCAGATGTCCAGCTTCAACCATTGGTCCGGTTGTGCGGAATCGGCCACCACCAGGTAATAGGCGCAGATGTCGTATTGGAGAATCTGCGTTACGGTCCAACCGCCGCGGTTTGCGGCGGCGTTGATTCCGGCGAACGCATCCTCCAACCGATCGTTGGCGACGCAACAATCTACGTCCGATGGCACACGATCCGGATACTGATCGTACGAATGGAGCACTACGCACGGAATGCCGCGGCGCTCAAGCTCGCCCAGACACTGGAGCAAAACATCGGCGGTCTTCATTGTCGTCCGTGTGCGGTGAGGGCGCTTGATCCAGCCAGATCGGTCAAAGTGGCAACTTGTCTATGGGCGCGCATTCCGGGCTCCATCATGCTGGCTCAGCGTTGCCGTATCAATCCCAATGCCACGAGACTGCTTGATTCACCCGGAAGATATCGGTGCCGACCACTCAGAAACACGCCCGCGAGGAGGTTTGGACTTGCGACAGCGACAGCGGCTGCTGATCATGCGGTTCGCACGCCGGGTGTGGAACGCGCTCCTGGAAACTGACGGTTCGGGTGGCGGCGGCCCGCACCTCATCCAGCTGGCAAAAGAGTGCTGCCACTGCTCAGGAAGTCGCCCGGCACGTATTCTATGTTTAAAGATAAAACACTGTTGGTGACCGGCGGCACGGGCTCGTTTGGCAACGCCGTCGCGCGCCGTTTTCTCTCCTCTGACATCCGCGAAATCCGCATCTTCAGCCGCGACGAGAAGAAGCAGGACGACATGCGCCATGAATTGCGCAGTCCCAAGCTCAAGTTCTACATCGGCGACGTGCGCAACTTCGACAGCATCCACAACGCGATGCGGGGCGTGGACTACGTGTTCAGCGCCGCCGCGCTGAAGCAGGTGCCCTCGTGCGAGTTCTATCCGCTGGAAGCGGTTTACACCAACGTCATCGGCACTGAGAACACGCTCAACGCCGCCGTCGCTAACAAGGTGAAGAACGTCATCGTCCTCAGCACCGACAAGGCGGTCTATCCGATCAACGCCATGGGCATGTCCAAGGCGCTCATGGAAAAGGTCGCCGTCGCCAAGTCGCGCAGCCTGAGGGAAGGCGAGACGACCATCTGTGTGACGCGGTATGGCAACGTCATGGCCTCGCGCGGTTCGGTGATCCCGCTGTTCCTCAGCCAAATCGAAGCCGACAAGCCGATCACGATCACCGACCCGGATATGACGCGGTTCATGATGTCGCTGGAAGACGCGGTCGAACTGGTGTTGTTTGCATTCCAGCACGGGCGGGCCGGGGATACGTTCATCCAGAAAGCGCCGGCGGCGACCATCGGGCAGTTGGCGCGGGTGTTGCAAAAGCTGTTCAAGGCGAAGAATGAGGTGCGCGTGATCGGCACGCGGCACGGTGAGAAGAAGCACGAGACCCTGCTCAACCGCGAGGAGATGGTCCGGGCCGAAGACCTGAAGGGCTACTACCGCATCCGCTCGGACGCACGCGATCTGAACTACGCGCTCTACTTCGAGAAGGGCGAGCGGAAGATGGCGGAGTTCGAGGATTACACGTCCGCCAACACCCACGCGCTTTCGGATGCGGAGTTGCGCGACCTGCTCCTCAAGTTGGACTACATCCAGCAGGGATTGAAGGGCTGAACGTCGCCGAGTTTGGGCTTCCACTTGATATTTCGCATGCGAACGATTCTCGTCACCGGCTCGGAAGGGTTCATAGGGAAGAACTTTTGCCTGGCGTTGCGCCGCACCGGAGAATTCACCGTGCTGGGCTTTGACGTGGCGAACTCCGCCGACGAACTACCGGAACTGGCCCGACGCGCCGATGTGGTGTTCCACCTGGCCGGCGTAAACCGGCCCAAGGACACTGGCGAATTCCGCACGGGGAACGTGGACCTGACCCAGCGCCTTTGCGACGCGCTGGCGGCGGCGGGACGCCGAACACCACTGGTGCTCAGTTCCTCGACTCAGGCTGAACTGGAGAATCCCTACGGCCAGAGCAAACGAGAGGCGGAGGAAACGGTCCTCCGCTACCACGAAGCCACGAAAGCGCCGGTCTATCTTTACCGTTTCCCGAACATCTTCGGGAAATGGAGCCGTCCGAATTACAACACCGTCGTGGCCACCTTTTGCTACAACCTCAGCCGCGGCATCCCGGTCCAAGTCAGCAACCCGGCCAATGTCATCCGATTCATCTACGTGGACGACATCGTGCGGGCGTTTCTGGAGATCGCGCGTCGGACGGAACCCGAGCCGGTCGCCGCGCGCCCCGAGCCGAAAGAAGTTTTCACCATCACGTTGGGCGAGTTGCACGATCTTGTCGCCTCGTTTGCCGAAAAACGGAGGCAAGGCGTCTTGCCCGACCTGGCAAACACGTTTGTTCGATACCTCTACTCCACATTCGTTTCGTTTTACGACGCGGAGGACTTCGCCTATCCGGTGGACTTGAAGACTGACGACCGCGGCTGGCTCTTCGAGCTGATCAAATCTCCACACGCGGGGCAGATCTTCGTGTCACGCACGAAGCCGGGGATCACGCGCGGGAATCACTACCATGACACCAAGATCGAGAAGTTCTGTGTCATTCAGGGCGAAGGGGTGATCCGTTTCCGCCACGTGCTGGGCGACGAGCTCCTCGAGTATCCGGTGAACGACCGCGCCATCCAGGTGGTGGACATCCCGCCCGGCTACACGCATTCGATCGAAAACACTGGGGCGACGGACATGATCACGCTGTTCTGGGCGAACGAGATTTTCGACCCCCAGCGGCCCGAGACCTATTTCGAGAAGGTCATTCGCTGAATCGAATCGCCGAAGCGACCGACCCTCCACTGCCATGAGCGCGAAAATCAAAGTCATGACCATCGTGGGCACGCGACCGGAGATCATCCGGCTCTCGCGCACGCTCGCCGTGTTGGACGAAGTGGCCGACCACGTCCTGGTGCATACCGGCCAGAACTACGACTACGAACTGAACGGCATCTTCTTCAAGGAACTCGGCATCCGGAAGCCGAAGCACTTCCTGAACGCCGCCGGGCGCAACGCCGCTGAGACCATTGGCAAGACCATCGCCCGCGTGGACAAGGTGCTGGAAAAGGAGAAGCCGGAAGCGGTGCTGGTCTTGGGCGATACGAACAGTTGTCTCGCCGTCATCCCGGCCAAGCGCCGCAAGATTCCCGTCTTCCACATGGAAGCCGGCAACCGGTGCTTTGACATGCGCGTGCCCGAGGAGATCAACCGGCGCATCGTGGACCACGTCAGCGACGTGAATCTTTGTTACACCGAGCATGGCCGCCGCTATCTGCTGGCGGAAGGCTTGCCGCCGGACCGCGTGATGAAGACCGGCTCGCCGATGAAAGAAGTGCTCGATCACCATCGCGAGTCCATCGCCGCCTCGCAGGTGCATGAGCGGCTGAAGCTGGAGAAGGGCCGGTATTTCACCGTCAGCATTCATCGCGAGGAAAACGTGGATGACGCTGCCCATCTCCGCAGTCTCGTCGAAGCACTCAACGCGCTCGCCACAAAGTACCGCCATCCGCTCGTCTTCTCCGTGCATCCGCGCACCCGGCGACGGCTCGAAGCAGGCCGGCACCGGTTACACAAGCTGGTGCGCGCCATGCCGCCGCTGGGGTTCTTCGATTACGTCGCCCTCCAGCAACACGCCTTCTGCACCTTGTCCGACAGCGGGACGATCGCCGAGGAATCCTCCATCCTCGGTTTTCCAGCGGTGACGGTGCGCGAAGCGCACGAGCGGCCCGAGGGCATGGACGAAGGCGTCGTGGTCATGACCGGCCTCGATCCAAAGCGCATCCTGCAAGCCGTGGCTTTGACGAAAACCCAATTCAAGCGATGGGGACCGTGCCGCACGCCGGCGGATTACCAGGTTGATCAGGTTTCGTGGAAGGTCGCCAAGATCATCCTCGGCTACACCGACTACGTGAACCGGCGCGTGTGGCAGAAGCGTTGAAGCGCAGCGACGAGATACTGCGATCATGCGCCTGCTGCTGCTCACCCACACTTTCCCCCCCAGCACGCACAGCAATGCCAAGCGGCCTTACTACGTTGCCAAGGGTTTTCTCAAGGCCGGCTGGCAGGTAGATGTGGTAACGAGCCCGCTGGCCATGGCGCGCGACGCGGAGGAAACAGTCGCACACGCAGGATTGCGAATCTTCCGGCTGGGGGACCCAATCGAGCGCCTGCGGCTCTCATTTCCGCGCCACCCGCGATTCAGCCAGGCCGTGCTGCTTGGAGTGTCCGGGTTGCTGTGGCCGGACCGCTGGGTGGTGTGGGCGTTGAAGGCATTGCGCGTCGCCCGCCGACTGGCGGGGTACGACCGCGCGTTGGTATTTCTGCAGCCGCCTTCGCTGCTGCTCGCCAGTTTCTCACAAAAGCCAGGCACGCCTCCTTGGCTCTATGATTTTCAAGAGGCGTTGACGCCTCACCTCCGTCGACAAGGTCGCCATTCTCCGCTGCAAAGGATGATGCTCGCTCCCTTGGAGCGGTTGGAGCGTCGAACCTTGCACCAGTCAAGCCGCATCATCTTCACCGCCGAAACCAATCGCCGTGTGTATATCCAAGGTGGCTTGGTGCCCGAGTATTCCACCGTACATATTCCATATTTCTACGATGCCGATGAATTCCGGCAATCGATCAAGGTGTGCGAGGACCAGTTCGAGATTGCTTACTTGGGCACGTTTGATTGGCGCGGGGACCGGAGCCCAGAGACGTTTCTGCGCTCGCTCGCCGAGTTTCTGAAACGCCGGCCAGAAGCCCGAGCCGCCACACGATTTGTCTTCCACGGCACTTGGCAAACCGTTCATGACCGTCACCTGGACGAGTTGCAGTTGCGCGACGTCACCTCGCTGGGCAAACCGCTAGGCTATCAGGAATACCTGCAACGACTCAGGCGAAGCTCCGTATTGCTCCTCGTCGTCGCCGCGGCCCACAATCTTTTCATGCCCAGCAAGATCGTAGATTACTTTGGCGCCCGCCGACCGATTCTGTCCTTTGTGCCGCGGGAATCCGAGATGCGCCAGGTGCTCGAGTCTGCGGGCATGGTAGACTACCGGTGCGACCCTGCGGATGTCGAAGGTGGGGGCGCCGCATTGGACCGGCTATGGGGTCGCTTCCGTGCGGGCCAGTTAACAGTTGACGCCGGCAAAGCGGCGTTCTGGTCGTCCGAGACGCAAATGCCGCGGTACCTGGAAGCTGTGCTTTCCGCGGGGCGGCGTTCGCAGAACCCGCCCCTGTGATTCCCTACTCGAGCACCTGAGGTGCTTCTCCTGAGCAGACGGGGCCGGGGGGACTTCGGCGCATTTCATTCGTACTTCTTGATGAATCGAGCCGGGACGCCGGCGATAACGCAATGGTCCGGGAAGGATTTCGTCACCACGGCGCCGGAGCCGATGATGCAGTTGTCTCCGATCTTAACGCCCGGCAGGATGATGACTCGGGCGGCAATCCAGACATTGTTGCCGATTTCCACCGGTCGTTCAATGGCGGGCCTCGAGGGATCATTCATTGGCTTGGACAGATCCGCCACTTCATGGGTGACGCCCATGATCATCACGTCCGGCCCCATCATGATATGATTGCCAAGCTTGATGGGGCCAAGAAGCTGGGCGTTCTGACCCAACTGCGAGTCATCCCCCACTTCGAGTTTCGAGCCATTCCCAAAATAGCAGTTGTTCTTGACCACCACACGCTTCCCGCACTTCTTCAGCAGCCGCTCAACCACCTTGCGCCGCGTCCAGTAATAAAACCTGAAGCCCGGGATAGGCTGCATGGGCAATCGCTTGAGAATCAGGTGGTATAAAACCAGCAGGATCGCCTTCATGACGGCAAGGAAGCTTCGGCGCGACCGCGCCGGAAGGCAGCGGCCAGATTGGCGGAATAGCTCGCCTGTGAAAAACGCACTTCGAAGTGTTTACGTAACGTCAGGAACTCGTCAAACGAGGCGAGGCTAAGCAGTGCGGCGGCCATCTGGTCAGGTTTCTTCGGGGACACGACGCCCGCGTAGCCGACCGGCAGCATTTCCTGCACGGAAGGCAGACACGAGATAACTGGCGGCAGCCCAAAAGCTAACGCCTCAATGACGGTGACCGGATTCGGGTGCCGAACCTAGCGATCGGTCGTGCTCAAATGCCGGTGTCCAAGCTGCTGCTGGACGAGGTGGATTGGCGTCTTTTCTGAAGCCAACTCAAAGGCGAAAGTGT
>CAYJNU010000027.1:29184-34019 GCA_964371005.1 uncultured Verrucomicrobiota bacterium
CATTGAGTAACGCTTGCTCCTTTTGCGTTTCTCGCACGAATCCTTGATAGTGGATGACGTCGGGATGCGGAGCGCTGCGGTGGAGATGGTCAAAGTCGGCTCGCTCCTGAGGGTTCTGAAAAGACCCGGCCACGATTAGCCGGAGTTCAACCGGGGCCTGCCGGGCCCGCAACTGGGCACTGGCTCGCAGGGCTCCCTCCACTGCATCAAAAAGCCCTTTCTCTCGCGTACAATGAGCAAGGAAGAGCACGCGGATGACATGAGGTTCTGGGCCTGTCGCTTCGAGGTCGCGCTCGGTCAGGTCTTCGCCAGCCAGCAACCGCTTTCGCGCAGCGATTCGAGCCAATCGTCGTGGCAACACGCTTGTCTCAAACTCCGGGCACGGATCCGGGATACCATTCGCCACTACCTCAACTCGGCGCGGCAGCAGTTTCTCTGCGATGAACCGGTTGCACGGAGATAACACGATGCTTAGGTCCACCTCACCCAACAAGCGGTAGGTGATCCGGCGCGTCGGCATGGCGCTGAAGGTCTCCAGCCAGCCGGACAGGCTGGTCGCGTGCCAATGCAGGATCGTACGTTTAAAAAACGGACGGCAGAGGAACATCACCAGCCAATCGCGGTACAAGGCCGACTTCTTGCCTGGCGCGGGCACGTAGTACAAGTTCTCAACGCCATACCGAAAACGGACGTAGATGGCCTCCAAGCAATACCACAGCAAGAGCATCAGCTTTGTGGGGCGAAAATCACCGATGTCCTCCAGTTGCTTCGAGACCCGCGCATTCACGTGGTAGCAGTCAATGCCGAGCGGCGACGGTTGAGTCGCCGTCCCCCGCCGCCGGTCACCCCCGAGGCCATTCAGAAGAAGCTGCACCATGTAGCTTTGCCCATGGTGTGGCGGCGGCGTGTGCGCAAAAACCAGCAACTTCATACAACCCATCCCAACGACGGTTTATCCTGAGCAACCGCACGTCGAGACGGTCGCCACCGTAGCGGGAAAGCGCCTCCGGAGGAAAGCGAATTCCTGCCGGACCGACGGACAGGCACGGACTGGCAACCCAATCTGGTTGCTCACCAGCGCCTGGCCTACTCGCAGACCGTCCGAAGCAGCCTGCCAAGGTTCGCGGGCGTTGCCACGACGCGGGAAAGGACGTGCTTTCCGGGTCGCGTTTCCGTAGCGTGTCGCGGATGAAACTGGTGGCAGTTGGGTGTCCGAAGCAGGCCGCACCCCCATGAAAACCATGCACGTCTTGGGCGCCCCGTTGCTCGTCACGAGCTACGATGAACTGGCTGCCCGTTGCCTGGATTGGGCCCGCGCGCCGCGTTGCACGAGCTTGGAATTCGTCAACACGCACATCGTCACTCTCATGCGACACGACCCCTCCTTCCGCAAAACCATGGGAACCTACGACCATCTGCTGCCGGACGGGATGCCGTTGGTGTGGTGTCTGAACCGGGCGGGCGCGGGCCTGCAAGACCGGGTCTATGGGCCGACGTTCATGCGGCACTTCCTGGAGACCGCCGCGGGGGACACGACGCATTACCTGCTCGGGGGTTCGGCGGACTGCGGGGCGCGGTTGCGGCAGATTTTCACGGAACGAAATCCGAGGGTGAAGATCTTGGGCACTTTTCACGGGCGCTGTGGCTGGGACGGACGGTTGGAGGGTGACGCGGAACGAACCGTCATCGAGGAAATCAACCGGCTGGCTCCGGATTTCATCTGGGTCGGTTTTGGCACGCCCAAGCAACAGGCCTGGGCCGCACGGCACAAAGAGCTGATTCGGCGCGGCGTGGCGCTGACGGTGGGCTTCGCATTCGATGCGAATGCGGGTTTGAAGCCAGACGCGCCCGCGTGGATGCAGCGATCCGGGTTGACTTGGTTTTACCGGCTCTGCTCCGAGCCATTGCGACTGGGACCGCGCTACGTGCGGTTCAATTCGCTCTTCCTTTACTACCTGCTGCGCGATGGACTGCGGGGACAGGCTTGGGGTGGCGGTTGAATTCTATTGAGCAGAACGGGCGATTCAGGTATCCAACACTCTGAAATCATTGGGAATGAGCGAACGCGCGCAAATGGGTGTCCTCGAAGAGTTCCGGCTGGAATTCGAGGATTGCTGGCGGCGACTGCCGAATCGAGGGCTGTTCTTCGGCCTGCTGGCGGCGTGGCTGGTGCTGTTTCACTTCTTGGGCAACTCCACGTTTGGCTATGTGAACACGCCCTCGCTGTTCACCTGGATGTGGAACGCGAGCAGCGGGGATGAAACACACGCACGGCTGGTGCCGGTCGTGGTGCTGGCGTTGTTCTACTGGAAACGGCGCGAGTTGATTGCGCTGCCGTTGGACCTGTGGCCGCCGGGGTTGGTGTTCGTGGCGCTGGGTTTGGTCCTGCACATCGCCGGCTACATGCTCCAGCAACAGCGTATCTCCATCGTGGGACTGTTCACCGGCATCTACGGGCTGATGGGCCTGGCATGGGGGTGGCGCTTCCTGCGAGCGAGCTTCTTTCCGTTTTTCCTCTTCGCGTTCTGCATCCCGGTCGGCTCGCTGGCGGAATGGATTACTTTCCCGCTACGCATGCTGGTGACTTACATTTCGGTGGGCATCAGCAAGGTGGCGGGCCTGGAAGTCGTCCGGGAGGGTTCGCTGATCTACAATGCGCAGCACACGTTCCAGTTCGACGTGGCGCCCGCCTGCAGTGGGATTCGCAGCCTCGTGGCGTTGCTGGCGCTGACGACCCTGTTCGGGTTTCTCTCCTTCAAGTCCACCTGGCGGCGGCTGGTAATGGTGTTCGCCGCCTTCCCGCTCGCCGTGCTGGGAAACGTGACCCGCATCACGTTCACGATTTTCGTGGCTGAAATCATGGGACAGAAAGCTGGCGCGGCCGTGGAGCAGAAGTTCGGTTTCGTCACATTTGCCGTGTCCATCGTGTGCGTCTTGCTTCTGGAACGCTGGCTGCGCGAACCGACGACGACGACCACCACCTCCACCCCCACTGCAGAGGCGCAAGCGAAATGAAGCCCCGCCAAACAATTGTGATCGTGGTGGCGCTCGCCCTGATGCTGGGCGCGGCAGGTGGGCTGGGTTGGTTGAAATCTGGCCAGCGGTTAGGCAAGCCAGGGGTAAGCACCCGGCCTCTGCCTGGCACCACGCGCCTCGAAGTGCTCCTGCCGGAAAAGGTCTTGGATTACGATTCCGAGGCGGTGGAAACCACGAAGCTCGTCTTAGACACGCTGCCGCAGGACACCAGCTTTGGCCAGCGACATTACAGGGCCGGCGATGGTTTTGAAACGCTGCTCAACGTCGTGCTGATGGGCACGGATCGCACGAGTCTGCACAAGCCGCAGTTTTGCCTCATCGGCGCGGGATGGCGGATTGATCGAACCGAGATTGACCGGGTGCGCATCTACCGCCCGCAGACTTACGACCTGCCGGTGGTCAAGCTCACGACCTCGCGGGAAGCGGTCGTCAACGGCCAAACCGTTCCCATGCGCGGTCTCTACGTATATTGGTTCGTCTGTGATGAGGCGATGAGTGGCGAGGACAGTGGGTTGCAGCGCGCATGGCTGATGGCGCGCGAACTCCTGCGGACGGGCAAATTGCAGCGTTGGGCCTACGTGACTTGCTTTTCGGTCTGTCCGCCGGGGCAGGAAGAGGCCACCTATACCCGAATGAAACGCTTTTTGGCGGGAGCGGTGCCGGAGTTTCAACTCACCCCGAAACCGGAAGGCAAGTTATCATCGCAGGCTGCGAAGGATCCATAAGGAAATCGGAAGCATGGCTGGAAGGGATATGGTTGTACGACGATGGCGGTTGGCGGATACCACCGCCAGCTTCGGTCTGGTGACCGGCTTCGGCGGGAGGCTCAGAGGGTAAGTTATGCCGAGGCGCAACCAACAAGTCCGCATCGTCATCCACCAATGGGCGGACGCCTGCCTGTTCGCGCTCAGCTTCTGGCTGGCCTACGTCTTTCGATCCAATCCCGATTTGGCCCGATGGCTGGGGATGACGGAAATCACGGTCTCCTTCGACAATTATTTGTGGATTTACCTCATCCTGATTCCGACCGCCCCGCTTGTCTTAGAAGCCAATGGCTTTTACCAGCGTCCGATCCTCGCTCCGCGGTGGAGGACCTTCACTTGCCTGTTGCGCGGTTGTGTCATGGTTTGCATGGGGCTCACCTTGTTGCTCTTCTTGACGCAAATGCAGAAGCTCACACCGCGCTGGATGGTACTATGGTTCGGAGGGATTTCGTTCGTGCTGGTGTACGCCAAAGAAGAGGCGGTTCGCGCATTGTTCCGCAGCCGGATCGCGCAGGCCCAATACCGCAAGCGCTTCATCCTGGTGGGCGTCGCGTCGGAACTCTCCTTGATTCGCAACCAGTTCAAGGCCCATCCCGACGAAGGCGTGGACGTCGTGGCTGAACTCGATCTGGGCGGCGACGCGGTCGCCAAACTGGTGGATCTGCTCCACGAGCATTCCGTCAACGGTGTCATCGTCAGCGCCGAGCACACCCATTTCGAGCAGATTGAGACGGCCATCCGTGCGTGCGAAATCGAAGGCGTGGAAACCTGGCTGATCGCCGACTTCTTCCGCACGCAGATTTCGCGCACCACCCTGGACGACTTCCACGGCCGCCCCGTGCTGGTTTTCCGCGCCACGCCTGACGTACCCTGGCAGACCCTGGTCAAGCACTCGCTCGATTTCTTCGTCTCGGCGATGCTGCTGACCCTGCTGTCGCCGTTGCTCCTCTTCGTGGCGTTGGCCATCAAGTTGACTTCACCCGGGCCAGTGTTCTTTCGCCAGCAACGCGCCGGCTTGAATGGCCGGCCGTTCAC
>CAYJNU010000028.1:0-32329 GCA_964371005.1 uncultured Verrucomicrobiota bacterium
CCTGAACGCGGGAATAGGTGGAGGCCTTACCCGCATTCCCGGCGCCGTTCTGCTGGTTGCCAAAGTAAACGCTCAGCGGGTTGTTGAACTCCATCGGCACCGCCTCGGGCAGCGCGAAATTCGTGCTTGCCCCGTTGGGCGCGGTGACCGTCACGTTCGTATCGTTGAGGAAGGTCATGCTCCACGTTCCCAGCACCCCATTCGAGCAAACGAGGACGGCGGGACGGTAATCCGAAGCGTTGGCATTCACTTTGTTGGTTTTGAACCGAAAGGCGGCGGCGGCCGTGCCATCCGCCTGGTCTCGAATATCCAGCGCCAGCACGGTCGCTGCACTGTAGTCCACCGAAGAGTCATTCCCTTCTGGGGCGTTGGGGACGAGGAAGATTTGCGATTGGAGGGAATTGTATCCCGCCGGGTAGCTGGCAATCGTTATCGAGTAGGTCACCGGCGTGTCTCCCTGGCCGACCCAAGAGCAATAAGGCGACCCGTAGATTGGGTCCAAAGTGCGAATCATGCCGCGCCGATAGCCGTTGCCGCCACCGGGCGCGATGACCATCAGTCCCGGCGGGGTGGTCACCGGTGCCAAGGATACCACCGGCGGCGGCAGCGTTGCCGCGCGTGCGTGCAGAATGACATTATCCATCCAGAAGGTGCTGGTGCCCGTCAACGCGCTTCCCGTCCCGCTTTGTTGGATTTTGAAACCGATCTGCGTCACCGCCTGGAGTTTGGGATTGCTAGAGGCATCGAAGGGAATCTCCACGTGGGTCCAACCGCTGTTCGTGGTGTAAAGAACAACCTTGCCTTGGTAGGTGGACAGCCACCCATCGGCTTGCGGCCTCCAATCCACTTCCACACCGCCGTAACTGCCGTTGCCATCAGTCGCCGAAGCTGGGTCGAATCGGATGTCGAAGCTGATGTTGGTATAGTTCACCAGATTCAACACCGCGCTGTCCGGAAAAGCCCGCACCACGACCACCTGATCGCTAGGCGGGTTAACCGACCAATCAATGTCCCATCGCATGGATCCGGACCCGGCGGCGTTCGGGCCCAAGGTCGTGGTCTGGTTCAGGGTGCCATCCCAGGAAAGATAGGGAACAGTCGTTCCCCACCCGAGATTGCCAAATAGGGAAGAAGTGTCCGTGTCGAATTGATCAACCAGGACATTTGTGGTTTGCGCCTGGGTCACTGCGCTTGAGCCCGTCAGGAGCAACGCGCAAGCACAGCCCAGCCACAGCGTGGATTCTCGCTCAGGTTTCATATGCGGTTCTATTACTCGCGGATTCGGAACGGAGTTGTTCGGTGTTTTGGTCGAGAGCCTTGCCTTCAAGGGCTATGCCCCGTAACCGATCCGACCCGGGCCGCCACCCGGGCTTCCGAACGGCATCCGCCGCAGTCTCCGGTTCAGTGCAAGGGTAGGCTCATGCCCCGCATTCTAGGTGATCCGCCTTGCGCCGACTATCCCCCGTTTGGCGTATTCTCGGGCCGCACCCGGCCCAAGGTCGCCGGTTGCTTTGGCCGCCCTGGCGAACAGCCAGGCCAAGAGCCAGGGCTTGATCCTGACTCCAGAAACCCGTTCCCTTGGCCTTGGCGGGCGACTCGTTTCCTGAGCGTCAGCCGTCGTCCTTGTGAGCGCCGGTGCATTCGTTCACTCTGGCAGCAAGAAAAGGCGCGCTTCGTACAGAGCTATGGCAACACCTGCCCCACCATTCGGCGCGTGGGCTACAGCGAGATGACGGATCACCAGTTCCTCACGCCAGATCGCAGCGTGCAACAAACCACCTTTGCCAACGGCGTCACGGTCACCGCGAATTTCGGCCTGGTAACCGCCCAACTCCCCGACGGCACTTCGCTGGAGCCAATGGGATTTCGGGTGAAATAGCGGGGCGCCGGCCCCCTGCTCGGTCCTGCACTCACGGGTTCACTCGCTCGTCCCGCCTTTGCCAATCCATCTGGTATGAACAAACCGGAGAAGCCGGGGGATAGCTATTCCATCAGCCGGAGGGAAGCGAGTGGCGCGCACCAGCAAGTGGCGAAGCGCACGGAACGACTTCGCTACGCCTCACCTCAAATTTGTGCTAGCATGCCGGCATGACGTGGGTGGAAATCATGGGTCTGAGCCTGGCCCTGGTCGTGATGCTGGTCGGCCTGGTGGGGAGTGTGATGCCCGGTCTGCCGGGCTCGCCGTTGGTGCTCGCGGCGGCGGTTGTTCATCGCCTCTGTTTCGGTGAGGCAGGCGCCAGCTACCTCACCCTGCTGATTCTCGCCGCGATGACGCTGGTTTCGCTGGGGCTCGATTATGCCGCGACGGCGCTGGGTGCGAAAAAGTTCGGAGCGACGTGGCGCGGGGCGGTGGGCGCAGTGGTGGGCGGGGTGATCGGACTTTTCTTCGCCCTGCCAGGCATCATCCTCGGACCGTTCCTGGGCGCCACGCTGTTCGAGATGCTCGGGGACAAGGAATTCGAGAAAGCCGTCCGGGCCGGTGCCGGCGCGACGTTTGGGTTGCTGCTCGGGGTGATCGGCAAGTTCTCGCTTTGTGTGATTATGATCACGTTGTTCGCCACGAACGTGATCTACCGTTCGGTGAACTAAGGGCAACGCTGAACCAAGCAGGCATGGCGGGACTTGTCACCAGCATGGGATGACCGGTATCGTTGGCCCGCGGGTGGGACAAGATCCCTCCGTCATGACACATGCGACACCTCGGGAATGTTCCAAGCGAGACGCAAGCGCGGGTCTTCGGCGATCTGCTGCTGGCCCAGGGCATTCGCAGTCAAGTCGAGCACGACGGCAGCGACGGCTGGTCGATTTGGATTCTGGACGAAGATCAAGTGGCCGACGCGCAACAATGGCTGGAGCGTTTCCGCGCCAATCCGGACGCCGCCGAGTTTAGCAAGGCCACGGCGGATGCCGCCAAGGTGCGCTCCGAGCAAGCCGCCGATCTAGCGCGTTATCGCGAACGATTGCGCACCCGGCAAAGTCTCTTCCCCAAGCTTGGCGGCTATGGCGTGGGTGTGCTGACCTATGCCCTGATTTTTATATGCGTGGCCGTTGGAATCTATTCGATGCTGGGCGCCAACGAGGAGGTTCTCCGTCCCTGGTTCATCAGTTATCCGGAAACGGGCGGCTCCGGTTTTCTCCCGGAAGTGCGGGCGGGTGAAGTCTGGCGGTTGGTCACGCCCATGTTCATCCATTTCGGCGTGCTGCACATCCTCTTTAACATGATGTGGCTCTACCAGCTTGGCTGCATGATCGAGGGGCGGTTGGGCACCGGAACACTGGCGGCGCTGGTGGTCGCCTCGGAAGCCCTTTCCGCACTGGCCCAATACTTCATCAGCGGCCCGTTCTTCGGCGGCATGTCGGGCGTGGTCTATGCCCTGGCCGGCTACGTCTGGATGCGCGGCAAGTACGACCGGGCGTCGGGCGTTGGCCTTGATTCGCGGAGCCTGCAATGGCTGTTGATTTGGTTGGTGATTTGTTTCACGCCCCTGATCGGGCATGTCGCCAACACGTCCCACGTAGTCGGGTTGGCGGTCGGCGTGGTCTGGGGCCGAGCGGCGGCGTTTTTTGCGTCGCGCCGGCCGGAGTCATGACCTGATTCTGGCCCCGCATCGTGAAGACATGCCGAAGGGCCTGCGTATCATTTTCCTGTGGCGCAGAGTTGAGCTCTGCGCTACGGCCGCGGGTCGCTCTTGCGGTGAATACAGACCGGCTGGAAGCCTGCCTGCGCTCAGAGTCTCCTAATAAACCGCTTCAGCCGAACCATCGCTTCCTTGATGTTGTCCAGGCTGGTCGCATAGGCACAGCGGAGGAACCCTTCACCGCAATCGCCAAATGCCGTGCCGGGGACAGCCGCCACCTTCTCTTCGTTGAGCAGCTTGATCGCGAAGTCCTTCGATTTCAGGCCGAACTTCGCCACGCTGGGAAAGGCGTAAAACGCGCCGAGCGGACGGTGGCATTCCAGACCCATTTCCGCAAACGCGCTGGCCACGTAATTCCGCCGTCGCCGATACTCCCCCACCATCTCACCCACATCTACATCCGGACGCGTGAGCGCTTCGAGGGCGGCTTTCTGACCCATCGAGGACGCGCAGAGCATCGTGTATTGATGAATCTTCATCATCGCGTCAATCAACTCCGCCGGGCCGCAAGCGTAACCGAGGCGGAAGCCGGTCATCGCCCACGCCTTCGAGAAGCCGTGCAGGAAGATCGTGCGGTCGCGCATCCCGGGCAGGCTGACGATACTCGTGTGCGGCGCGTCGTAAGTCAGCTCCGCGTAAATCTCGTCGGTGATAACAATGAGATCGCGTTCGCGGGCAAAGGCGGCAATGTCCTCCAAATCCTGCCGGCTCATGATCGCGCCGGTGGGATTGTTGGGAAAATTCAACATCAACACCTTCGTCTTGGGCGTGACCTTCGCCTCCAACATGGCGCGCGTGAGCCGGAAACCGTTCTCCGCCTTCGTCTCGACTGCCAGCGGCACGCCGTGGGCGAACACGATCGTGGCGCGATACGACACATAGCACGGCTCGTGGAACAAGACTTCGTCGCCGGGATTGATCAGGGCGCGCAACGCAATGTCCAGCGCCTCGCTGACGCCAACCGTGACGAGGATTTCGTTCTCCGGATTGTATTCCGCGCCGAACCCCTTGCGGACGTATTTGCTGAGCGCCTTGCGGAGTTCGAGGTAACCAAGGTTGCTGGTGTAATGCGTCGCGCCGCGTTCGAGCGAGAACACGGTGGATTCCCGCACGTGCCAGGGCGTGTCGAAGTCGGGCTCGCCGATGCCCAGACTGATCACGTCCTTCATCGTGCTGACGATGTCGAAGAAATCGCGGATGCCCGAGCGCGGGATGTCCCGCACCTGGTGCGCGAGCCGATCACGGAGCGACGCTGAGCCGTTCATCTTGTTGCTCCGTATGCATCAGCACCCCAAAACGCTTGTACGTCTTGAGCATGAAATGGGTGGAAGTGGAAATGACACCCTCCAGCGGCGACAGCCGCTCGCTGACGAAGGAGGCGACCTGGTGCAGGTTGCGCCCCTCGACGAACAGCAGCAAATCGTACGTGCCACTCATCAGGTAGGCGGAGCGCACTTCAGGAAACCGGCTGATCCGCTCGGCGATGGTGTTGAACCCACCCTCGCGCTGCGGCGTGACCTTCACCTCGATAACCGCCGTGACCTTGTCGAGGTCAAGCTGGTCTTCGTTCAGCAGCGCTTGGTAGCCGCGAATGACGCCGGCCTTCTCATAATCGGCGATGCGCTGCTCCACCTCCGCGAGCGGGAGGTTGAGCATTTTGGCGATGGTTTCACGCGATTCGAGCGCGTTGCCTTCCAGAATCTTCAACAGTTCGTCCATAACCTTTTCGGGTGTCGTGGCGCAAAACGTATGCGCTGAAGTCCACCGCGTCGAGAACGAACCGGAGACGTAAGCATCGCAAAACGGAGTTGCCAGATGGCATCCAAGGCGTAGGGTGTGGACGTCAACCAGCGGCAACAAGTATGCGTAGCATGAATCCAAGTGAAATCGTCGTTGGCGTGGCGGCCCTGGCCGTCATGGTGGGCTTCGCCTTCTGGCGAGTGCTCCTTTGGATCAGGAATTCCCCCGTGCATCCCGACCCTTGGGACGCCGCCACCGCCGCCGCCATTGAAGCACCCGATGCCCAGGAAGTCTGCCATCACTGTTCCACGCCGCTCCCGCCGGGAAGCTGGTTTTGCGGACACTGCGGGCGCGCGGTCGGACCCTACAACAACCTCATGCCGTGGGTGAACGCCTTCTCCGAGGGTGAGGTGTTCCGCAGCGGCGTGATGGAACACGTGCGCCGCAGCCCGTGGCTCGTCGCCGGCTACCTGTTCATTTCGCTGAACTATCTGATCTTCGCTCCGGTCTACTGGGTCTTGCTCTTCAGGAATCTGTTCCGAGATCAGAGTCGGACCGCGACCTCTGCCGGGAATCCGCCTGTGGTTTGAATGGCGCACTGCTGATACGGCGGTTTGCTCCAACAGCGGTGTCTCCCCGGCTGCGCGACTTCGAGCCAGACCCACAAGCGCGACCCGCTGCGGCGATCTTGGCGCATCTTCACATTCCCGTGGGCCACTTCGGCCTCCGGTTTGGGCCGTCCCTCGGAGTCGTGAACGGACTCGGAGAAGTTGGGGTCGAGCCTCGGTCAATGGACAGCGAACCAAGGTCTTGAAGTTGGTTTCCCGACTTGGCGGTGGGTCAGGCGACGGGACGCGCCCACCGGAGTGGAGGCGCGGGGATTCTGTTTGACCCAAGGGAGCAGCGCTCTAGTTTTGGCGCGTGACCGAACAACTGATCGTGCCCAATCCACTGATGATCGCGCCCTTCGTGATGCTGCTGGCCACCATTGCGTTGGCCCCGCTGCTCTTCCCCGATTGGTGGACGAAGCACTATCCCAAGGTGGCGTTCGGTCTGGGTGCCGTCACGTTGTCTTATTACCTGATTGGGTTGTCCGCTCACGACCGCGTTTTGGAGGTGGGACATGAGTATGTCAGCTTCATCATGCTGATCGGCTCGCTGTTTGTCGTGTCGGGCGGCATCCATATAGGCGTCAGAGGCGAAGCGACGCCGCGCGAAAACGTGATCTTTCTGCTGTTTGGCGCCGTGATTGCCAACGTCCTGGGCACGACCGGTGCGTCCATGGTTATGATCCGACCGTGGATTCGGATGAACAAGTACCGCATCACGATGCACCACATCGTGTTCTTCATCTTCATTGTCTCGAACGTGGGCGGCTGCCTGACGCCCATCGGAGATCCGCCGTTGTTTCTCGGCTACCTCAAAGGCATTCCGTTCTGGTGGGTGGCGGAACACTGCTGGCCGATGTGGCTGCTGGGCGTGGGGGCGCTCCTGGCAATTTTCTATGTCGTTGACTTGCGCAATTACCGGCGCGCTCCCAAAGCGGTGCGCACCGGACTGGCCGAACCCCGCGACACGTGGCGTTTCGATGGTCTCGGCAACTTGTTCTTCCTGGCGGTCATCTTGGTGGCGGTGTTCATCCCGCATCCGGTCTTCCTGCGGGAGGCGATTATGGCGGCGGCGGCGGCAGGTTCGTATTTCACCACCAAGAAGCACGTCCACGAAGCGAACCACTTCAACTTCCACCCCATCCAGGAAGTGGCCATCCTCTTCGTCGGCATCTTCGCCACCATGATGCCGGCGTTGGATTGGCTGCAATTGAACGCCCACAACCTGTTGGGCGACAACCCCACCTCCGGCTGGTTTTACTGGGGCAGCGGTTCGCTCTCGAGCGTTTTGGACAACGCGCCGACGTATTTAAGTTTCCTGAGCGCGGTGTTCGGCACGTTCATTGACGCCGACATCGTCAGTCAGGTGAAGCACCTCGTTGAGACACACGGCACAGATCTAGCCACCCTGACCGGGGCACACGCGGAAGAGATCAAGCAGGCCTTCCTCGCCCTTCAGAAATACCATGCGAGCGCGTTGGCCGCGGGGACGGTCACCACAGAGCAAATCGAGATCGCCTACCTGCTCGGCAACTTGAAATACAACGCCTACATCCTGGCGGTGAGCATCGGCGCGGTCTTCTTCGGGGCCGGCACCTACATCGGCAACGGCCCGAACTTCATGGTGAAGGCGATCGCCGATCAGCAGAAAATCCACACCCCCACGTTTCTGGGATACGTGTTCCGGTTTACGCTACCGTTCCTGCTGCCGGTGCTGGTCCTGATCTGGCTGCTCTTCTTTTGGTGAGATTCGCTGCACGGGACGACTCGGAAGAACTCGCGCTGATCGGCGGACGCGGCTAGGATTTGCCCCATGACCATTCAAGTAGCCGTGCTGTGCGATGCCGCCACCGACGACCGCGGCAAGCTGAATCTGCTGGGCGCCTTCGACACGATCTGCTCGCAACAGATGCCCGCCCTGCACCCGCAATGTGCCGTGGCGCTGCGTGTGACCTTCGCGACCGCCGACGAGGGCCAGCACCAGCTCAAGCTTGCCATCGTGGACGCCGATGGCCAGGGCATCATGCCGCCGGTGGAAGTGCCGGTCACCATCACCCTGCCGGAAGACTCCCACTTCGGGACGCGCAACTTCATTTTCAATCTTCAACACGTCAAATTCGAGTCGCCGGGCCTCTATTCCGTGGACGTGATGCTGGACCTCGAGGCGGTGACGAGCATTCCGTTGCAGGTGAAACTCCTCGAACCACGCGAACCGCACCCCGGGAACGCTCCGGCCTCGCCGGACTGAATCCGGAATTCACCCTCAGCCGCCGCTTGTTTGCCGGGGAGAATCCCGCTAGCCTGCGGACGCAATTGGATCAACGCCGTCATACAGAATCATTCTATGAACACAACGTCCTCGCCGCGATTTGTCGCCCGACTCCTGCTCGCCGCCTTCGCGGGCGCGCTGGTTACCGTTCCCGCTGTCCGCTGCCTGGCGCAGCCGGACCCGAATTGGATTGATCACGACCGCAACCGCCCCTGGCCGACGATCATCACGCCGGCCACACCCAGCACACCGGACCAAGCGGGCAAAGCGCCCTCCGACGCCGTGGTGCTGTTCGACGGCAAAGACCTGTCCCAGTGGGTCAGCATGGACGGCAGTCCCACAAAGTGGATCGTGAAGGACGGTTACATGGAGTGCGCGAAAGGCAGCGGTTACATCCGCACCCTCCAAAACTTCGGCGACTGCCAGTATCACATCGAATGGGCCACCCCCACCCCCGCGCATGGCGAAGGACAGGGGCGCGGGAACAGCGGCGTTTTCTTCGGCCTCGACCGCTATGAGGTGCAGGTGCTCGATTCTTATGAAAGCAAGACTTACTCGGACGGCTCGGCGGGTTCGGTTTATGGCCAATATCCGCCGCTGGTGAACGCCTGCCGCCCGCCCGGCGAATGGCAGACCTACGACATCCTGTACACCGCGCCCCGATTCGATGCCGACGGCAAACTGCTCTCGCCCGTCCGCCTCACCATCTTCCATAACGGCGTGCTGATTCAGAACAATGTCGAGTTGACCGGCCCAACCGGCTGGATTGATCGCGTGCCTTACACTCCGCACGCGGAGAAACAACCGCTGTCGTTGCAGGACCACGGCAATCCCGTCCGCTTCCGCAACGTCTGGGTGCGCGAACTGGGCCGGCCAACCAAACCCGAGTTCACGCTCGCCGGGAAGCTTCTGGACACCTACACCGGCACTTACGGTGGTGTTGAGATCACCCGCGAGAGCGGCTCGTTGTTTGCCCGGGTGGCGGGACGAAAACTCCTGCTCTTCGCGGAGTCACCAACGAAGTTTTTCGCCAAGTCAACCGACGTGCAGGTGGAGTTCAAGCCAGCCGCCGACGGCAGCGTCAACGAAATCGTCTGGTCCGTCGGCGAAGGCGGGAACACGGCCAAGCGCAACAAGTAACCTTTCGGAACGCGATGGCGGCTCCGGCGCCATCCCGGGCCGCCCGTGCGCCTCTCATGCTCCAACCTGACGCCAACGAACGCTTCACCAGCGAAGCAGCCGCCAGCCTGGCGGACGGGACTTTCGTCCGCCTTGTTCTCTCACTTGCGGTCACTCCCGAGGATGCGCCCCGGAAGATCCTCGGGCGTTGTGTCACCTTGAAGGGCACGCCGCATCTCTCGCTCACGTTCCGTCACGACACCCGCGACACGACCAAGAACCTCCCGCTCGCCGAGAGCGCCACCTGGCTGCGCGAGCAACTACGCCACAACGTCCGCAGCGCGCTGCTGGGCACCACCAAGGCCGACTGGCAGATCATCGCTGCCGACGCCGGCCCGCCCCGGCTCATCAGTCACAAGCCGACGCGCAAGCAAACCCCGCCGCTTGAGCACGATCAGAAGCACGCCGGCATCCTGGACCGCTCCGCCAACGAGTGGCTGGCCGGCCTCGGCATTCTGGATCGTGATGGCAAGCTGCGCGCTTCGATGGCCGACAAGCATCGCCAGATCAATCGTTACGTCGAACTGCTCTCGCACCTGATGAAGGAATGCGGGTGGGGGAGAGAGAACATTCAACCTTCAACCACCAACATCGGACAACGAACCGGCGCGCTGGCGACGGCAACCAGTTCTTCGGTCGTTGGTGATTCGAAGTTGAATGTTGAAGGTTCCCCGCTTCACCTTGCCGACATGGGCTGTGGCAAGGGCTACCTCACGTTCGGCGCGTGGCATTTGTTCCGGCGTATCTGGAAGCAGCCCGTACACGTCCTCGGGGTCGAGGTGCGACCCGAGTTGGTGGTGTCCGCCAACAAGCTCGCCCGACAAGTCCGGGCCGACGGACTGGAGTTTGTTTCCGGCACAATCAAATCAGCGCCGCTCCCGCGGGTGGACGCGCTCATCGCCTTGCACGCCTGCAATACCGCCACCGACGATGCCATCCGCCGCGGCATCGAACTTGGCGCGCAGCTCATCGTCGTTGCGCCGTGCTGCCACAAGGAACTGCGGCCACAGCTTGGCCGGCCGGAACCGTTCGCGCCTCTGCTTCGTCACGGAGTGATGGAGGAACGCCTGGCCGAGTGGTTGACGGACGGCCTGCGCGCACTGTTCCTCGAATGGGCCGGCTATCGTACGAAGGTCATGGAATTTGTCGCCGGCGAACACACCCCAAAGAACCTGATGCTCGCCGCCATCCGCGAGCGCGCGCCCTTTGCGGATGCAGAGGCCCGCAAGCGGATTGAAGACCTGAAGGCTTGGTTCGGCATTCAACATCACACGCTCGATGCCCTGTTGGCCGGAGCAAGCTCTGAGCCCGCTGGCGGAGAAATCGGAGTCTCCTGACTTCGGCTGCGACGCGCGTGACGATGGACTGGAACACGATTGATTGGCAAACGCTCGAACGCTTGCGCACGGCGTTTCTCGCCGGCACCGCGGGCGCAGGTGATTACTGGCAGACCGAGGCCGACCTGGCCGGCTACGACCTCACGTTCGCGCAACGCATCGGTTGGAAGTGGGATTATGTGCTGGCCGAACTGGCGCGGCGCGGCTGGTCGCCGCCCCAAGGTGAACTGCTGGATTGGGGCTGCGGCAGCGGCATCGCCGGGCGGGCGTTTCTGGATTTCTTCGGCGCGAACTCGGTAACCGCACTCCGGCTTTGGGATCGTTCTTCACTCGCAATGTCCTTTGCGGCCAAGCGAGCGCGGCTGAAGTATTCCGGACTGGAGGTCCATCAAGGGTTGGGGGGTGATTCGATCACGACCCTCCTCATCAGCCACGTCCTCACCGAACTCGCCCCCGAGCAAACCCAGGCGCTGGTGGATTCCGCCGCGCGCGCCACCACTGTGATCTGGGTCGAGCCCGGCACCTACGAGGCGAGCCTCACACTCATCGCCATTCGTGAACGCCTGCGCAAGCACCTGCACGTGGTCGCGCCCTGCACTCATCAGGTGTGCTGCGGCATCCTTTCGCCAGAAAACGAGCGCCATTGGTGTCATCACTTCGCCGCGCCGCCCTCGGAAGTATTTCAAGATGGCAACTGGGCCCGGTTCGCGCGAATCCTGGGAGTTGACCTGCGCGATCTGCCGCTGAGCTTCCTCGTGCTCGACCAACGTCCCCTTCCACCTCTCCCCACCGGAGCCACCCGGATCATCGGACATCCACGCGTTTACAAGCCGCACGCGCTCCTGCTCGGCTGTGATGAATCCGGAGTGAGCGAGCGGCGGCTGACCAAACGCGCGTTCCCGGACGAATTCAAGCGGCTGCGGAAGGGCCAGTGCGACCCGCTTCAACTCTTGCGGTGCACGGGCGACGAGATCGTCGAGACGCGCCCGCTCTAGTTGATGTTTGAACAACGGACGCCCCTCGCTTGACCAATGAACGTGGGACGATTCAACCAAAGATGAAGATTCCGCGCCGTAAAGCAGACGGGCGCAGGAAACTCATCTGCGTGGTCTTGGCATTGGCCGTGACACTCGCAGGCTGCTGGTTCATGTTTCGCGCTCACCACCCGACCCAGCTTCAAACAGCCGCGCGGACAAGCGGAAGCACCTTGAAAACACAGGAAGAGATGTCCTTGCTCAAAGCTCGAATGGATCTGCGACCGGTGCGAGGCAAGAACATGCTTGGCGATTTCAACATCAAGGTGAGCACCCAACCTGCATCCAAACCAGCGGACTGAATAGGTCAGCGCCGAGTTTCGCGCCGCAAAACCGGCGTTCCTATCTCGCCGCAGTCGGCTTCAGGTGCTGCTCGAAGAACTCCGCCACCTGCCGGTCAATGTCCGGCCCGCCGAAGCCATGGCCCGCGCCCTCCACAATCTGCAAGGTCACTTCTACGCCGGCCTTCTGGAGCGCGTCGCGGAGCAGCTCGCTTTGCTGATACGGCACCAGGTTGTCACGGTTGCCGTGCATGATCAGGAACGGCGGATCGTCTTTGCTGACGTAGCTGAGCGGGCTGGCTTTGGCCGCCTTGCCCTTGTTCTGCTGCACCGCGCCGCCGATGAGCTGCGACTCCGGTGAGTCTGCCGCATCGTGATCGAACGGCGCGTTTGGGAGCGAGAACTTGCTCATCAGCGTGAAGTCCGTCGGGCCGAAGAAGTCCACCACGGCCTGCACGCGACTGGAGACGCCGAGGTTTTCGCCCCGCTCGAATTCTTTCACGTCGCCGCTTGTGCCCAGCAACGCCACGAGATGACCGCCGGCGGATGAGCCCCACGCGGCAAAACGCTGCGGATCGAGGTTGTGCTCCTTCGCATGGGAGCGCAGCCAGCGAACCGCAGCCTTGCAGTCCTCGATCTGCGCCGGGAAGACCGCGTGTTGGCTGAGGCGGTAATTGATGCTGGCCACGGCATAACCGCGCTGCAGATAGCGGAGCGCCGGGCATCGTTCCTTGCTGCCCGCTTTCCACGCGCCGCCGTGAATCCAAATGATGAGCGGCAGCGGCTTCGTGGCTCCCGCCGGCACGTATAGATCGAGTCTCTGCCGCTCGTGACCGCTGGGGACATAGGCGATGTCGCGCAGCGTTTTCGTGCCCTCGGGCAACGCGGGAACTCCCGTAACCCCGGGGCGCGGGGCGCGGTTGGCTGGGCGTTGCTGGGAAATGGCAGAACTCGCCGCGACGGCGGCGAGCACCACAACCAGACCAAAGCGGAGGCGGTTCTTCATGGCGGTTTTCAGGTGTTGCATCTGCAAATCCAGACGCGTTCCCGCCGCGGAGGTTACGCACGACCCCGCGCTCAACCACGTCATCGCGGAACTCCCAGCAGTGACCATTGCGTGCGGCAGGCTTCCAATCGCTTCCCGCCCAACTTCGTTTACCGCGGGCGCGATCTGCCTGTGGGTGGCTGGTTGCGGATCGTGGTGACCGGTGTGCGTGCCATGCATCAAATCGTTCGCGAATGCCGCCGCTCGCCCGGCGGCGCGAGTTGGTTGTCAAAGCACATGGCAATGTTGCGGATGAAGAGGCGGCCGATGTTGGTGACCTCCAGACCGGTGGCGGAGCGACGCACCAAACCGTCCGCCTCGAACGGCGTGAGCGCGGCCAACTCCTTCTCGTAGTATTGCGCGAAGTTGATGCCGAGCTTGGCGGACATCGCTGCGTAGTCGAGCGATAGATCGCACATCACGCGCATGATCGTTTCGCGGCGAATCTTGTCCTCCTCCGTCACGAGGTAGGCTTTGTGCAAGGGCACGCGGCCCGCATCCACGGCAGCCTGCCAGGCGTGTAGTTCCTTCTCGTTCTGCCAGTAGGCCTCGGGAATCTGCGAGATGCTCGACATGCCGAAGGCGTAAATGTCCGAGCCGGCGCGCGTGCTGTAGCCCTGGAAATTGCGTTGAAGTTGTTTGTTCCGCTGCGCCACGGCGAGTTCGTCGTCGGGTCGTGCGAAATGGTCCATGCCGATATAGACGTAGCGGTTGCCCTCGGTGAGCCGCTCGATCACAAGCTTGAGCACCTGCAGCTTGGTTTCCGCCGGTGGCAGGTGTTTCTGTTGCTCCAGGATTTTCTGCGCGGGCTTGATCCACGGGACGTGCGCGTAGCTGAACACCGCCAGCCGATCCGGCTGCATCTGCAGCACGGTGTCGAGGGTCTTGTCGAACGACTCGACCGTCTGGTGCGGCAGGCCGTAGATGAGGTCCAGGTTGATGGAGCTGTAGCCAAGTTCGCGCATCCAGTCCATCGCCTGCTGCGTCATCGCGACGGGCTGCATCCGGTGGACGGCTTCCTGCACCTGCGGGTTGAAATCCTGCACGCCCATCGAGGCGCGGTTGAAGCCAATCTCGCGCAGCGCGGCCATGTGATCGCGCGTGAGCCGGCGCGGGTCCACTTCCACGCTGGCCTCGATGTCCGGTGAAAACGTGAAGTGCTTGTGGATGTGCTCACCCAGGCGGCGGATTTCGTCGGGACGCAGGAAGGTAGGCGAGCCGCCACCGAAATGGAGCTGCACCGCCTTGCGCTGCGGACGGATGAACCGCGCCATTGTGGCGATCTCGCGGCCCAGCGCCTCGACGTAGCCCATGCCGCGCTCGTGGTTCAGTGTGATGACCGTGGTGCAGCCGCAGAACCAACAGAGCGTTTCGCAGAACGGAATGTGGAAGTAGAGCGAGAGGTCGCGGTCGGTACGGTTATTGGCTTCGATCAGCGGCGCGAGGGCTTCCCACTTGATCGCGTCGGTGAACTTGGTCGCCGGCGGATAGGACGTGTAGCGCGGGCCGGGCTGGTTGTACTTTTCGACCAGCGCAAGATCTACTTTCAAAGTCGTCATGCGAAGCTACTTTAGCTGCGGATGGCCAGGGATGCACACCGATTAACCACGTACAGTGTCAACCAGGGCTTGGACGCACTCCAATTTCGCCGCCGGCGGCACGCCGTGGCCGAGGTTGAAGATGTGACCGGGGCGACCGCGCGTCTCGTCCAGGATGAGGCGAGTTTCGCTGACGACGGCTTCGGGCGTGGTGGTGAGAACAAATGGATCAAGGTTGCCCTGCACCGCAACATTGTGCGGTAGTTGGCGGGCAATCTCGCCCAAGCGCACTTGCCAATCTACGCCCAGCACGTTGGCGCCGGTATCCACCAGCACCTCCCAGCTCGCGTGCGCGCCCCGGCCGAACACGATCACCGGCACGCGTCCGCCAAGCGAGGTGACAATCTGCTTCATCCAGCGGGCGGAGGCTTCTGCGTAGGCGGTGGGGGCGAGCAGATCGCCGAGACTGTCGAAAATCTGCACCGCGTCGGCGCCGGCTTCGATTTGCATCCGCAACAACTCGGTCACAGCGGCGGCCAGCTTTTCCAGCAATTGGCCAAAGAGCTTCGGATCGGAGTAGAACAGTGCTTTGGCGCGGGTGAAGGAGTCCGAGCTGCCGCCTTCCATCATGAAGTTGGCCAGTGTCCAGGGCGAACCGGCGAACCCGATGAGAGCGGTGCGTTCGCCCAGGTCCTTGCGGATGAGCCGGAGCGCCTGCGGCATGTAATCAAGCCGCTCGCGCACGGCGCCAACCTGGAGACGCTCCACGTCTGCCGCCTCGCGCACGGCGAAATCCATCTCGATCCCGCCCGTTTCGCGGAAGCGGTAGTTCTGCCCCAACGCCTCGTTCACCACGAGAATGTCGCTGAACAGAATGGCGGCATCGAAGTCGAACCGCCGGATCGGCTGAAGCGTGACTTCGGCGGCCAACTCGGGCGTCTGGACGAGTTCGAGGAAGTTGTGCTTCTCCTTGAGGGCACGGTATTCGGGCAGAACCCGGCCCGCCTGGCGCATCAGCCAGATGGGCGGATGATCCACTGGCTGGCATTGACAGGCCGCGCGAAAACGCTCCCGCTTCGTGAGCGTGGCGCCGATGGAGGAAACAGGCTTTGACGTAGGAGTTTCTAGCATTGCGACGCGGCCAGTGTGGCAGGATGACCGACCAAATCCAACGGAAAACCAGCCGTCGGAAATTGGTCGGGCCGGTCACGAAGCGGCGTCGGGCAATCCCCTTTTCGGCCGGTTAAGGCAAGCCATTCGCGTTTCAGGCTTTTGTCTGAGACGCCAATTGCGGATATTATTCCCGATGGTTCAAACGCAAAACCTGCATGTTCGCGCGATCCAGCCGCTCCGGCCTCCCAAGGCGATTTGCGGCGCGCTGCCGTTGACGGACGTGGCCGCTCAGACCGTGGTGGCCAGCCGCAACGCGGTCGAGCGCATCCTCGGACAGAAGGATCCGCGCCTGCTGGTCGTGGTTGGTCCCTGTTCCATACACGATCCCAAAGGCGCGTTCGAATACGCCACCCGCTTGGCGAAGCTCCGTGGCGAGTTGGCCGGCCAGATGGAGATCGTCATGCGCGTTTATTTTGAGAAGCCGCGCACGACCATCGGTTGGAAGGGGCTGATCAATGACCCGCACCTCGACGGCAGTTACGAGATCGAAGAGGGACTGCGGATCGCCCGGCAACTGCTGCTGGATATCAACAGTCTGGGGCTGCCGGCCGGCACCGAATTCCTGGATCCCATCGTGCCGCAATACATCGCCGATCTGATTTCCTGGTCCGCCATCGGCGCCCGCACGACCGAATCGCAGACGCATCGCGAACTGGCGAGCGGATTGTCCATGCCGGTCGGTTTCAAGAACAGCACCGACGGCAGTTTGCAGGTTGCGATTGACGCCCTGGGCGCCGCGCGGCACGCGCACAACTTCCTGGGGGTGGATGAATTTGGTTTCACCAGCATCGTGCGCACGACCGGCAATCCGGCCGGCCACATCGTCCTGCGCGGTGGCCGCGGCACGACGAATTACGATGCGGCGAGCATTCGCGATGCGGAACTGCAACTCGCGAAGGCCGGTCTGCCTCCAGTGATCATGGTGGATTGCAGCCACGCGAACTCCGGCAAGGTGCCCGCGCGGCAGGAGGACGTGTGGCGCAGCGTCATCGAACAGCACGTCGCCGGCACGCGCTCGCTGGTCGGCCTGATGGTGGAGAGCAATCTCCTGGAGGGCAGCCAACCCTTCCCGAAGCCGGTGAGCGAACTGCGCTACGGCGTTTCCATCACCGACGCGTGTGTTGGTTGGGAGACCACCGAACGGCTGCTGCGTTGGGGTGGGGAGAAGCTGGCGCAGGCCCGGTGAGCGGCGGAATCGGGAATCGTGGAATGGGTGGGCAGAAAACCCCGCCCGCGGCCGGCAAGACATGCCACGGATCACATTTCAACCACCGGCCATGACCTCGTCACCAGTCCACTGCGGCTGATGCGTGGCGGCTGCGCGGTGAGCGGCACGGGAGTTTCCTGGGCTGCGTGCTTGACGTAGGGCCCTCAACGATGGAACTGTGAGCGCGAACACTGCGGCGACTCAAGCGTTGCGGGGTTCACGCAAGGGTTCAGGGTTGAGTGATCCTGAAGGTTGATTGGGATGGTCGGGCCGCCATCTCGTGAACGGAATTCCGTTGCTGGCAATGAACCTCCGGATGGAATGGCTCGCAGGCGCAAGCCCTCCTCGTCCCGTGCAGCTTGGGAATCCCGATCGTTCGCGCGAACGATTCCACCGAAGGTGGCGTTTCCGGAGCGACTTCGTTGATGAACTTGGTCCACGGTCTGCGGCGTCCATCTACGTCCGCGGCTGGCGTCTCGAAGCGTTCCATCCGATCGCGGTCACTTGAATCTCAAACTTGAACCAGAGCCTATGTCTGACTTCTTTCAAACTGGCGCCATCGCCACCATCCACCGGCTCGGCCGGCCCGATGTGGCGCGGCTGGAGCGCGAGTTGACCGACTTTGCGCAGGAAACGCCCATCGCGCTCGTCTTGCCGTGTCACATCCGCGAAGTCGGCACCCCGGCTCTGCGCCTCATCGCCCGCGAATTGAAAGTGGTGCCCTATCTCAAACAGATCGTGGTCGGCATTGATGGTGCCAACGCACGGGGCTGGAAAAAGGCACGGACCTTCTTCGCCCAATTGCCACAGAAACCGACGCTGTTGTGGAACGATGGCCCGCAGATGCGGCAGCTTTACCAAACCCTCGAGGACGCCGAACTGGGAGCCGGCCCCGGTGGCAAAGGGCGCAACGTCTGGACCTGTTTCGGTTATGTGCTCGCCAGCGAGCAGGTCCGGATGGTGGCGGTGCATGATTGCGACATCGTCACTTACAATCGCGAGATGCTGGCGCGGCTCTGCTACCCGGTGGCCCATCCGAGCCTGGGCTTCGACTTCTGCAAAGGCTACTACGCGCGGGTGACCGACAAACTCAACGGCCGCGTCATGCGTCTGCTCGTGACGCCGCTGTTGCGCGCCTTGAAATCCATCATCGGCCAGCATCCTTACCTGGTTTACATGGACACCTACCGCTATCCGCTGGCGGGCGAGATGTGCCTCGATACGGACCTGGCCCGGCGCGTCCGAATCCCGTTCGACTGGGCGCTGGAGGTGGGTATGCTGGCGGAAGTGTTCCGTAACACCGCACCGCGCGCGATCTGCCAGTCTGAACTCTGCGAGAACTACGATCACAAACACCAGGAACTCTCCACACGAGATGCGGAGAAGGGACTGAACAAAATGGCGGTGGATATTGCGAAATCCTTCTTCCGCCGGATGGCGGCCGAGGGCATCAAGCTCGACGACGGATTGTTCGATACGGTCCTGAGCGCCTACATGCGTCAGGCCGAGGACACCTTGCGGTTCTATGCCGCCGACTCGACGATCAATGGCCTGAAGTACCCACGCCATGAGGAGGAAAGTGCGGTCGCCACTTTCGTCCGCAGTATCCGCATGGCCACAAAGGCGTTTCAGCAAGACCCGTTGTGGTCACCTCTTATCTCCAACTGGAACCGGGTGGAATCGGCCCTGCCCAACTTCCTCGGCCAATTGCGCGACGCCGTGCAGCGGGACAACCAGGCGTAGCCATCCCCACGTGAGCACCCCCTCATTCCTCAATCCGCCGCTGCCCCGCTGCCGCCATTGAAGCTCATCATTCTCCACTATCACTTCCGCCCCGGCGGTGTGCGCCGCGTCATCGAGCTGGCCACGCCGCCGCTGCTTCACGCCCTGAAGCCGGTCGTCACCGAAGTGGTGCTGGCCGGGGGAGAACCACCCGACGACGGCTGGCTCGCGCACTTTCGCGCTTACGCAGGCGGGGTCCACGTCTCGTGCTGGATCGAACCCACGCTCGGTTACCTGGCGGAACAGCGCCGCTCGCCGCGCGCAATCAGCGAGCGGCTGCGCCGTTTCTGCGCGGAGCGGTTGGGCGGGCTGACGGGGCGAAACTGCCTGGTCTGGGCGCACAACCAAAGCCTTGGCCGAAATCTGCTGGCCACGCGCGAGTGGACCCGTGCGTGTGCCTCGCGCGGCATCCGGCTGGTACTGCATCATCATGATTGGTGGTTCGACAATCGCTGGCAGCGTTGGCCGGAATTGCGCCACGCCGGCTTCCGCACGCTCAGCCAGACGGCGGAGGCGGTGTTCATCGATGCGCCAAACGTCCGCCACGCAACCATCAATGGTGCGGACTTCGCCACCCTCGGCAAACACTTGAGCACACGCGCCGGCTGGTTGCCAAATCTCATGCCCCATGTGGCGCCGACCGACCGGAAGCACGTGCAAACCGCCCGCCGCTGGCTCGACCGCGAGTTGGGGACGCGCAACGCCCCGGTCTGGTTGGTCCCGTGTCGCCTGCTCCGGCGGAAGAATCTTGCCGAAGCGCTTCTGCTCACCCGCTGGCTGCGGCCCGAAGCGTGGCTCGTCACAACCGGGGGCGTGAGTTCTGCCGACGAGGCGGCGTATGCGGAAAAGCTCGCCGCCGCTGGCCGGCAGCACTGCTGGAGACTGCGCCTCGGGGCGCTCTCCGGCGAGGAGGCCCGGAAACCCTCCGTTCCCGACCTGCTCGCAGCCTGCGAAGTCGTCCTGCTGACCTCGCTTCAGGAAGGTTTCGGTCTGCCGTATTTGGAGGCCGCGATCTCGCGCCGCCCCATGATCGGCCGTCTGCTTCCCAACATCGCACCCGACCTGCGCGTCTTCGGCTTTCGTTTCCCGCAAGCTTACGAGGAGTTGCTCGTGCCCACGACGCTCTTCGATTGGGAACGCGAGCGAGCGCGGCAAAAGCGCTGTTACCAGAGCTGGCTGCGTCTCCTGCCACAGACCTTGCGCCGCCAGACGGAAATTCCCATCGCCCTCGCTTCCAGGCGACCGCCGGCTGTCCTGCCCTTCAGCCGACTGACGCTGACGGCCCAACTGGAGGTGCTGGCCCAACCACTCGCTGATTCCTGGCGGGCGAGTCTCCCTCTCAATCCCTTCCTGGAGGACTGGCGGCAACGCGCCGGGAAAGGCGAACTCCAGTCCACGCCCTGGCCACGGACGGCAGATCGCTGGCTCGGCCCGCAAGCGTATGCGGCGCGCTTCACCCGTCTGCTGCGCGCCCGCCGCCCAACCGCGGCGCGACCCGGTTTTGCGCTGGAGGCACAACGCGAGATGCTCCTCCGGGCCTTCGCCGCCTCGAACCAGTACCCGATCCTATGGCGCACCCACACCTGACCCTTCGCGCGATCCTCTTCGATGTTTACGGCACGTTGTTAAGCGTTGGTCCGCCGCCCCCGGATGCCGACGTCCGGTGGGACAATTTGTTCCGCGAGCTTTTCGGAAGCAGCCCCAGCCAAAGCCGATTGGAATTCTCAGTGGCCTGCAGTCAAGTCATCGCCCATCACCACAGCGCCGCCCGGGCCAAAGGCATTCCGCGTCCAGAAGTGCTCTGGCCTGCGGTCGTGGCGGAGGTGTTGCCGAATGTTGCGCGATTGCCAGCGCCAATCCAGGCGGAGTTCATCTTCCGGCAGATGCAGATCGGTCGCACGCTCCAACTCCACAAAGGCGTTGGTCAAACGCTGGCCGCGGCGCGACAGAGGGGTTTGCTGTTGGGCATTGCATCGAACTCGCAAGCCTACACACTGCGCGAACTCCAGGAAGCCTTGCGCGCGGTCGAACTCGATCTGGATATCTTCGATCGGGAAGCGCGCTTCTGGTCGTTCGCCAACGGCTTCAGCAAGCCCGATCCGCACGTCTTCCAGATGCTAACGGCGCGATTGGAAGCCCGCGGGATTGCGGCGGCGGAAATCCTGATGGTGGGCGACCGGCTGGACAATGACATGGCGCCGGCCCAGTTGTTCGGGTGGCAGACCTGGCGCATCTGCGAGCAAGGACAGGCAGGGGAGAACGCCGGCAATTGGTCTCAACTGCAGGCGTGGCTTGACAAACAACCGGGCCACTGATCGCTGCCCCTTGCGACCGCCCCTGAACTCAAAGCGCGCCGTCGTCGTGCTGGGCCATCGCTGTCTGGGCACGCAGCAGGTCGTGCAACGTCACTAGGCCGAGCACGCGGCCATCGGGCTCGTCGAGCAACACCACCATGCACGACTCGGACTCGATGAGCTTCATTTGCAATTGCCTCACGCTCAGCGATGGCAAACCGGTGACCGCAGGTTGAAGTCTCGGGGCGCGATTCTCACGCAAAGCCTCTTCGGCTTCCTCCCGCGTCAGCAAACCGGCCAGCCTCTTCGCCTGCACCACGGGAAACCGCGCATAAGGTGACGACTGGAGCATTTGTTTGATCTCCGACGACTCGAGGCTGCGCACCAGCTTCGGCTGGAAGTTGGCGATGGCCGACACCGGCAGTTCCTGCCAACTCCGCAAGTCGCGCGGCGGGCGGACGTGTTCCGCGTGATGCCCATCCTGGGTGAGCAATGCATCGTAAAAGTTCTCCCGGTTCATCTTGCGGCTGATCGCCTGACTGACCAGCGCGCCGACCATCAGCGCCGGCACGAGGGCAAACTCATGGGTCATCTCGAACACGATGAGGATGCCGGTTACCGGCGCCCAAACCACCGCGCCCAGACAGGCGCTCATGCCCACCACCGCAAGCGTCAAGGTGTCCGCGCGGAAAATATGCCATTCGAGGCCCAATAAGCCCGCGACTGCCACGCCTGACATGCCGCCGAAGAACAGGGTCGGCGAGAAGATACCGCCGCAGCCTCCAAATCCATAGCAACTGAATGTCGCCACAAATTTCGCGACCAGGAGAACGGCCGCCAGTTGCCAGCCCAGATCACGGTGCAACGCTACACGCCTCGCGGACGGTCATACCCACTCCACCTCGACGCTCTTGTGGCAGCCGCGCAGGACTTCGACGATTTGCTCAATGAGGTTGTGCCGGATCGAAATGTTCCGCGGCAGGAGCGGGTTGTGGTAGAACGGGTTCATCTGCTCGCCGGCGAGGATGAAGATCGAGTCGGCTCGGAGCAACTCACGGGTGAGCAACGCCGCGCCGTTGCGGTCGTAGCTGACCTTCGTGAGCAGACCCTGACTTTCCTTTAACAGGCGAAGTGTCTTGGCCAGCGTCAGGATGCCTTCAGTCATCAGGTCAATGTCCGGCAGCGAGCCGATGGGCGGCACGTCTTCGCGGAGCGTCGTCAGGTCGAGGTCCACGACTTCGCCAAGGTGTTCCGCAACCATGTTGCCGGTGGTGCCGCCGCACACGACCTTGCGGCCCTCGAAGCTCAACAGACGATCCACGCAATGCGCGTCGCGGGCTTTGTCCACGGGCGGGCCGGTGAAGACCATCAGCCGATTCGGGCTGCGGGCGAGGATCCCCACGCAAGTGGCGTCGTCGCCTGGCTCACCGCCGTAGAGTGCGCCGGTCTTGTCCATGAGCTTGCGAACCACTGCCTCGGCGGACGAGGGGCGGCTCTTGGTCACCTGTTCGAGGAACGCGCCGATCTGTTCCCAGCCCCAACCAAAGTTCATGCTCACGCCCATGCCGGCATACATGACGCCGTCGCTGATGACGGCGAGGAAATCGCCTCGTTCCAGCACGCCTTCGGACAGTTTCAGGTCGCGGCCCAGAATCGTTTCCACACGCGGTTCGATGCGCAGCAACCGCCCGGCGCGCACGAGGAACGGCGGCGGGCAATCGAAGTTGATAACGCGAAACACGCCGGTCGCGTTCTCGATTTCCACGACCACGAATGCCGCGTAGGCGATCTGCCGCACCTTGCACGTGGGCAGCGTGCCGACGACCGTTTCCAGTACGTCCTTCAACGCCACACGTTCGCGAAGCATGGTGACGAGGATTTCCGTGGTGAGCCGCGCAAGGATGTTCGCCTTCACGCCGCTGCCCAAGCCATCCGAAACCACGACCAGCGTCTTCCCGTCGGTCCGGACCACCTTGACCTGATCGCCGCACAATTCCTCGCCGTGGTGGTTGAGGCTGCGCTCGTGGGTGTCGTAGTAAATCACGGCTGGGGTTTCTCGCGGCCGAGCATGTCGAGGAGGCGGAGCAGGCTAACCTTCGTCTCCGCCGTGGTTTCGCCGAGCAGGCCGGCGATTTCCTGCGCCACGCGCATCTGTTTATCCACAACCTGGCGCACCTCGGCGATGGCCTCCTGCTTGAGCCGGTGTAATTCCTGTTCGTGCCGCCACTCGGTCGTCAGGTCCACGAAGATGCCCGCCACGATCCGCTCGTCGGGGATCGGGAAGATGACTTTGCGCACATAGAGGTCGTAGCGCGGATACTCGCGTTCGACACCGGTGATCTTGCGCCGCTCGTCCAGGGCGCGGCGAAACTCCTCCACGTCGCCGAGGACGGTTTCGGCGCTTTGCCCGATGAGCGCGTCGGCACCGGTCTTGAACATCCGGCAGAGTGCCGGATTGACGAGGACGATCTTCATCTGCTCGTCGAGCACCAGCAGGCCGTTGGGATCGAATTCCCAGAGGCGTTTCCAAAGGGTCGTGGTGGCTTCCATGTCAGGGGGATTTCAGTTGGGGCAGGATTTCGCGGACGAAAATGGCTTCGAGGGTCGGCTCGTCGAGCCCGGTAAAGACGCGGTCAGCGAACTTCAGCGAGCGGCCTTGCTGACAGGTTTCCAGGCAGAACGCGCCTTTCACCTCCAGCCGATCCTTCACGCCGTGTTGCTCGATCAGCCTTTCCAACACGGGCAACAGCCGGTAGCCGCCCAATTGGTGGCACGCCGAGCCCATGCAGAGAAAAACGGGTTGCCGCTCACTCATCACCGGGGAGCATAGCTTTGGGTCGAGCGTGATGAAACCAGGAAAGCGCCGGCATTCACTTCGCCTGCCTGCTGAAAAACTCCCGTTGCAGCCGCAGCAGCAGGGGCAAAGACGCTAGCAGGGCGATCAGATTCGGAATCGCCATCAAGCCGTTCAGCGTATCAGCAATGTCCCAGACCAGATGCAGCGAGCCGGTCGCGCCCAGATAGACAAACACCAGCCAGGCGAACCGGTAGGGCAGGGCGGCCTTCGCGCCGAGCAGATAGACGATGCCCGTCTCGCCGTAGTAACTCCAGCCGAGCAGCGTCGAATAGGCGAACAGCAACAGGCCGCCAGTGACCACGATGTCTCCCCAAGTGCCCGGCAGCCCCGTCTCAAACGCCTTGGCCGACAACGCCGCGCCCGTCAGGCCACTGTTCCACGTGTCCGTCACCAGAATCACCAGTGCGGTGGTCGTGCAGATCAGCAGCGTGTCCACGAAGACCTCGAAGATGCCATACATGCCCTGCCGAACCGGATGGTCTGTGTCGGCCGCGCAATGCACCATCGGCGCGCTGCCCAGCCCGGCTTCATTGGAAAACAGGCCGCGGGCAATCCCATAGCGCATCGCCATCATAATCGTGCTGCCGGCAAAACCGCCCGCCGCCGCCGTGCCGGAGAACGCACCGTCGAAGATCAACGCGAGCGCGTGTGGCAGTTTATCAGCATGCATCACGAGCAACACCAGCCCGCCTCCCAAGTAAAGCAATGCCATGAACGGCACCATCCATTCGGTGACGCGGGCGATGGACTTGATCCCGCCCAGAATGACCACCGCCGTCAAAACCACCATGACCACGCCCGACACCCAGGTGGGAACATCGAAAGTGGACTTGAGCGCATCCGCCACCGAGTTGGCCTGCACCATGTTGCCGATGCCAAAGGCCGCCAGCGCCGTCAGCAAGGCGAACACGCTCCCCAACCACGGCCAGCCCAGTCCCTTTCTCAAGACGTACATCGCCCCGCCGCGCATGGTGCCGCCGGAGTCGGTTTCCCGGTAATGCATCGCCACGACGATCTCCGCGTACTTGGTCGCCATGCCGAACACCCCGGACACCCAGAGCCAGAAGGCCGCGCCAGGACCGCCGATGGAAATGGCCGTGGCCACGCCGGCGATGTTGCCCACGCCGACGGTGGAGGCCAGCGCGGTGGCCACGGCTTGGAAAGGGCGGACACTGCCCTTCCCGCCGCCGCGCTGGGTGATCTTGCCCAGCACCTCGCGCAGGGCGTAGCCCAGGCGGCGGAACTGAATCGCGCCGGTCAGGATCGTGAGCAGGAGTCCCGTGCCCATCAACAGAGCGATCATGGGCCAGCCCCAGACGTAACCGTTGAGCGTCGAGTTCAGGCGCAGCAGTGTCTCAGTCATGATGTGGGCGGGACTTTAGAAAGGTCGGCTTTCAACTGCAAGAAACGGAACCAAAGTTCGCTCGCTGCTTAGGCAGGAAGATGGCAGCAGAAGGGGTTCGATCTTTTTGCAGACTCAGCTTGAACTCCGTCGTGGCCGGAGGCGTTCGAAGTCAACCTGCAGTTTGGCTGTGCTGCTGCAACGCTGCGGCGAAGGCCGTGTGCTCCGCGCTGGCAAGCCCTTCGTGAAGCGTCGCCATCAGTCGGGGGCCGTCGCCGGCCAGCAGGGCCTCCACGCTGAGCCAGAGTCCGGGAAACTCGCGGCTGCGCACCACGCCATCGCCACCGGCAGCCAGCGGGCGGTACTCGTCCTCTTCCAGCGCCCACCAGTCGAGCGCGTCATCCTCCGTGCGCCAGACCAAGTATTCCCGCACGCCCGCCCGGCGGTAGGACGCCAGTTTCTCGCGCACATCCAGCGACGCGCTGCTGGCCGCCACTTCCACCGCCAGCTCCGGCGCGCCGAGCAGATAGCCTTTGGCATCCAAGCGGGTCTGGCCACCGCATTCCGGCAGGATTCGCAGCAGCCCGTCCGGTTGCGGCACGTCATCAGGGCCGAGGCGTGCCGTCGAATTGATGGCGTGCTTCACGCCAGGAGTGGCGATACAGTAGTTCCCAAGCCAAGTTTGAATTATGCCATCCGGCTCGCCGTGTTGGTCCAATCGCACTGGGGATCCCATATACACAATTCCGTTGATGAGTTCGGCCTTCCTGACTTCGGGCATGGCTTCAAAGCGCCGGAGGAACTCATGCGCGCTCAGGTGGGCGCCGTTCTCCAGCAGCGCCACGCCCTGCGGCACGCGCTCGCGCCGAACCGGGGTGGGTGCGGTCAACAACGTTGCCATACGGGAGGAATCTACTGTCGCCCGTTTCGGCTGTCGAGCCTCGCGTGCGTGTCACTCACAAAAGGCCAAAGCTCTCGGGGGCCCTTGGCTCGACAGTCTCGGCTTTAGAGTTGTTCTCCTGCAATCTGCGCAGCATTTGTCTGATGTCCACGGCGCCGCGGATGGCCACGTACACCGTAATCGTCGAGTACCAAACGAGCACGGCCAGCGTGAGGATGCCCCAGAACGGATGGTTGGACAGCATGGCGGAGAAATTCATGTGGATTCCTTTCAGGCGCGCTTGGATTGGGGTTTGATGAGTGAGCCGACCACCATCGCCACCACAACGGCGGCATAGGTGCCGATGTTGACGAAATGATCGCCGATGTAATGCGCCGCCCATCCTTCTGTCACGGCCCTGCCATCCTTGAGCAGCGCCTGTCCCGCGACGTCCAGCACCGGCACCTTCACGAAGAGATTCAGGGAGAGCGCCAGCACCGGCAACGCGGCGCCCACGATGATCGCAGCAATCGCTCCCCAGTTGTTGGCCCGTTTCCAGTAGCAGCAGGCGATCAGCAGGATGGACATGCTGGCGAGGTAGATCGTGCCGGTGGTTTGCAGGTATTCCCAAAGGTTGCCCTCGAGCTTGTACCACAGCCCCCAGATCAGCAGGAAGATGCCGATCAACGCGATGATGAACCGATTCCAGAGCAGGCCTTTCTTCTCGGACCAGGCGACTTTGCGGAACGGCGCGAGGACGTCGTTGTAGATCACGCTGCCCCAGGTGAGCATGTAAGAGGAATCCGTGGACATGTCCGCCGCGAGCATCGCCGCCACGAGCAAGCCCATCATCCCCGCCGGCACGATCTGGCTCAGCAGATACGGCATGGCGAACAACGATCCATCCTTCTCGCCGAACTGCAGGCCGATCTTCGCGATCACCGACGGCTCAACCATCGCCAAGGCCGCGATGCCCCAGATGCTGGGGATCACCCAGCGACAGACGAAGAAGAACGCCGTGCCGGTATAGACCTTCCGTCCGGTCGCGCTGTTCTTGGACGCGAGGAGGCGCGCGATGACCGCCTGCCAGGTGAGCACCGCGGCGGTGTTGGTCAACAGGTTCGAGAGCACGAAGGGCCAGCCCAGATCTTTCGGGAGGAACGGATTGAAGCCCCCCGCGCCTTGATGAGCTTGAACGGTGGCGACCAACGTGTCCCAGCCGACGTGGTGCAACACCAGAAATGTCACCACGATCAGCCCCACGCTCATTACGACGAACTGGAGAAAATCCGTCACCAACACCGAGAGCATGCCGCCGAGGATCGTGTAGACCGCGACGCCGATGAGCAGCACGGTCATGGCGAGTTCGAGATAGCGCAGGTTCATGCCGCAGCACACGACGAGGAATTGGCCGCCCACGCGCAGGAACACGCCCATGTTTAGCAGCCCGCCCAGCACGATCACCACGCCCGCCAGCCAGCGCACCAGCTTGCCGTAGCGTTGCTCGAACAACTCCGGGATGGTCATCACGCCCGAGTCCCGCAATGGCTTGACGCAAAAGCCCGTCCAGCCCACCAGGAACATGGCGAGCGCGTTGCAGATGCCGGGAATGGCGCCGGCGAACCCACGCGTGTAACCCGCTTGCGCGGTATACATGCAGGTGACGATCCCGAATTCCGTGGCCGCCAGCGACGCGATGCCGAGATAGACATTCATCTCGCGTCCCGCCACCAGAAAATGGTCCACCCGCGACACGTATTTCCGGACCATCAGTCCGGCGACCATCGTCGCCAGCAGGTAGAGGCCGACGATGCTGCCATCCAGCAGCCAATTGAAGTGACTCATGGCATCTGATTCCTACCCTGCAATCTCATTCCGGGTTTCGCTGCTCGCCTCGTTCATCGCGCACCTTTGACCCGCACCGGAATCGAGTAAAGCGACTTTCGCGCGGTGATGAACAGCGTCTTGCCATCCGCGCCTCCAAAACAGAGGTTTGCCGGCGTCTCGGGCACGAGAATCTTGCCCAGCAAATTGCCGTCCGGTGCGAACACTTGGATGCCATCACCAGCGCTCGACCAAACCCGGCCTTCGGCGTCGCACCGGATGCCGTCCGGGCCGCCCTTGTCGATCGCGCAAAACACCGCCCCGCCTTTCACGAAACCGTCGCTCTGAACCTCAAAGACGCGGATGTGATGCGGTTTGCCGGAGTCGGCCACGTAGAGCTTCTTCTCGTCCGGCGAGAACGCGATGCCGTTCGGCTTGTCGAAATCCCTTGCCACGACGCTCAGCGCCTTCGTCTTCGGATCGAACCGGAACACGAAGCAACCTTCGTAATCGCGCGGTTGACCACGCAGCCCGTAGTCTGGATCAGTGAACCAAATCGTGCCGTCCGACCTCACGTCCACATCGTTCGGCGAATTGAACTGCTTCCCGTCGAACCGGTCCACAAGTGTCACAAGCTGGCCGTCCTTTTCCAGCCGGCTCACGCGCCGTCCGGTGTGCTCACAGGAGATCAGCCGCCCTTGGCGATCCACCGTGTTTCCGTTGGCGTTTCGGCTGGGCTTGCGAAATGTCGTCAACCCGTCCTTTGCTGTCCACTTCTTGAGCTCATCTGCCGGAATGTCGCTAAAGAGGAGATAGCCGCCGTCTGCGGTCACCCAAACCGGGCCTTCGGTGAATTGCATGTCGGTGGCCAGTCTCTCCAACTTGGCCCCTGGAGCGATGGCCTTGTGGAACGCGGCTTCGTCGCGGACGTCGAACTCGGCGGCGTGGGTGAGTGTGCAGAGGAACACGAGGGCGGCGGACAGGAGGCACGCCCTGGAAGGCTGGCAAGGACTGGCCACAGGTTCATTCATCGTCCTCCTGATAACAAGAGGACCGACACGCGTCACTGAAAAACTTCCCGAGTGAATCAGTCCTTGCGTCACCCCGCGAAACCGCTAGCTAAGACGTGTGCAGAATTGGGCAGCCATCTTCGATTGGGACGGCGTGGTGATCGATTCATCGCGTCAACATGAGCGCGGTTGGGAGATGCTCGCGGCGGAGCAGGGACGCATCCTGCCGCCGGGCTTGTTCAAGCGCAGCTTCGGCATGAAGAATGACCGCGTCATCCGCGACCTGTTGGGGTGGACGACTGATCCGGTCTGCATCCAGCAACTCAGCTTGCGCAAGGAAGTGCTCTACCGGGAGTTGATCCTGCACGATCACATCCAGCCGTTGCCCGGAGTGGTGGAATGGCTGAGCGAGCTTCGGTCGGCCGGGGTGCCGTGCGCCATCGGCTCCTCCACTCCACGCCGAAACATCGAATGCGTGATTGATGCGCTGAACCTGCGGGGCTCTTTTGTGGCCACCGTTGCCGCCGAAGACGTGGCCCACGGCAAGCCGCATCCCGAGGTCTTTCTCAGAGCGGCGCAGAAACTTGGCGTGTCCCCCAAGCAGTGCGTCGTGTTCGAGGACGCGCATGTTGGCATCGAAGCCGCCCGCGCCGCGAGCATGAAGGTGGTAGGCGTCGCCACTACCCATCCGGCCGACAGCCTGCGGGACGCCGACCGGGTCGTTGGCCGTTTGGATGAACTGACCGTCGGGGAATTGCGCGTCTGGTTTCAAGAATGACAGGCCCCTGCGGTTGCCAATTGGGAGGAGGGAGGCGAGCAACCCGGTGGCTCGGGTAACCCCCCTTCTGGCAACATGTCTGAATTTTCATGTTTATCTGAGGAGTGTTTTAGAGTATCAATCCGCGCGCTATGAACGAACTTGCGAATCAAATCGCCTTGGTGACCGGCTCCGGCCGGGGCATTGGGCAGGCCATCGCCCTGAAACTGGCCGCCAGCGGGGCGGATATCGTCGCGGTGGACTTGAAGGCGGAGTTTCTGCAACAGACAGTGGAAGAAGTCCAGAAGCTGGGCCGCAAGGCTTGGGCGGTCGCCGCCAACGTATCCGAAGCCGCGAGCGTCGAGGCGGCTGCTGAACAGGCCTTGAAGGAGGCCGGTCGGGTGGACATCCTCGTCAATAATGCCGGAATCACCCGCGACGGCCTGCTCATGCGCATGAGCGAGGCAGACTGGGATGCGGTGCTGGACATCAACTTGAAGGGCACCTTCCTTTTCACGAAAGCGCTCACGAGGTGGTTCTTGAAGCAACGTTCGGGACGCGTCATCAATATTGCTTCCGTGATCGGCCTGATGGGCAACGCAGGTCAGTGCAACTACGCAGCCAGCAAGGCGGGCGTTATCGGGCTTACAAAGTCGTGCGCGAAGGAATTTGCCAGTCGCGGAGTCACCGTTAACGCTATTGCCCCCGGCTTCATTCAAACCGCAATGACGGACAAACTCACGCCGGAGCAGAAAGATGCCATCGCCAAACAAATCCCGTTGGCGACGCTCGGAACAGCCCAAGACGTGGCGCATGCCGTCTGGTTCTTTGCCTTGCCCGCGTCTGGATACATCACCGGGCAGGTGCTTCCGGTGGACGGCGGAATGGTGATGTAAGAAAAGATTTTGGCATTCGGGGCTTGACGGCCTCTGACGCCTCGCATAGACACAACCGAAAACTAACCGGAGAAACCCATGGCTGAAAACAATATTGAGCAGCGAGTAAAGAAAATCATCGTCGAGCAACTGGGCGTGAATGCCGATCAGGTCACGCCGGAAGCCAAGTTTATCGAAGACCTTGGCGCCGATTCGCTCGACACTGTCGAACTGGTGATGGCGCTGGAGGAGGAATTCGGCCATGACATCCCCGACGAGCAGGCGGAGAAGCTCCAGACCGTCGGTGACGTGATCAAATACGTCGAAGACATTCAAGCCAAGTAATTGCAGGACATGAGTGTTTTGGGGCAGTTGAGGCTGACACCAGCTCAACCTGCCCCTTTTTGATTTTATGCCAATCTCCCCTTCTGAGCGCCGTGTGGTCGTCACTGGCTTGGGCGTGGTCACCCCCATTGGTCAGACGCTCGACACCTTCTGGAACAACCTCATTGCCGGTCAATGCGGCATCGACAAGATCACCCGGTTCGACGCGGCGGCCTTCGATACACAGATCGCTGGCGAAGTGCGGGACTTCGACCCCACGCCCGCTTTTCCTTCTCCGAAAGAAGTCCGGCGCACCGACCGCTTTGCCCAGTTCGGCATTTACGCAGGTTGGGCAGCACTCAAGGACTCCGGCGCGGACCTCGACCAGTTGAACCGCGACGAAATCGGCGCGATCATCGGCTCGGGCATCGGGGGTCTGGAGACCACGACGCTCCAGCACAAGGTGCTTCTCGAACGCGGGCCGGGCCGGCTCTCGCCGTTCATGATCCCGATGCTCATCAGCAACATGGCCTCCGGCATGTTCTCGATGTACTACAACCTCCGGGGGCCGAACTTCGCCACCTGCTCCGCCTGCGCCACCGCCAACCATGCCATCGGCGAAGCCTACCGCACCATCAAGTTCGGCGACGCTGTCATGATGTTCGCCGGCGGTTCAGAAGCCGCCATTGTTCCCATCGGCATCGGCGGGTTCTGCGCCATGAAAGCCATTAGCACCCGCAACCACGACCCCAAACACGCCTCGCGCCCCTTCGACAAGGAACGCGATGGCTTTGTCATGAGCGAAGGCGGCGGCGTGTTGGCTCTCGAAGAATTGGAGCACGCGAAGAAACGCGGCGCGAGGATCTACTGCGAGATTGTCGGTTATGGAAACAGCGCGGACGCGTACCATCTGACCGCGCCGTCCGAAACCGGCGAGGGCGCGGCGCGTTGCATGCAGGTGGCGCTCCGCAGCGCGGGCTTGAATCCCGAGGATGTTTCCTACATCAACGCCCACGGCACCTCCACGCCCCTCGGCGACATCGCTGAAACCAAGGCCGTCAAGACCGTGTTCGGCGAGCACGCCCGCAAGGTTGTCATCAGTTCCACCAAGGGTGCCACCGGCCACATGTTGGGCGCCGCAGGAGCGGTGGAAATGACCGCCTGCATTCTCGCGATGAAACACGACCTGGTGCCGCCGACGATCAACTACGAAGTACCGGATCCCGAATGCGACCTGGACTACGTGCCGAACAAAGCCCGCGAGATGAAGGTCAACGCGATCATCAACAACTCGTTTGGCTTTGGCGGTCACAACTCCAGTATTGCCGCGAAGAA
>CAYJNU010000029.1:0-16879 GCA_964371005.1 uncultured Verrucomicrobiota bacterium
CTCCCGGAGCGAGGGCTGGCCCCAATCGAGTCGCCGTGGGGCGCGGCGGGTCTTGAACCCCCAAAGGATGGAAAGGACCGGAGCGCGAGCGGTGATGGGGTGTGGGGGTTGAGTGGGAGTGCGCGGAGCGTCCTTTCCATCCGGTGTTGAACCAGCCCCGCACCGCCCGGGGTCGTCCCCTGCCTTCGCGGCCTCCCTTGCCTTTTGCTTTGCGGGGTGTTCCCCCGGCGTGAGCGTCGGCCCTCAGCGGCGGCGACCGTCCGCCCCCGCCTCCCGGAGCGAGGGCTGGCCCCAATCGAGTCGCCGTGGGGCGCGGCGGGTCTTGCGGGTTGCTCGTCTGGCTTCTCGGGGCAGTGTTCCGCGGGGCGCGAGCACACCGCTCCCGTCCGCACGCCCCGGCGGTTTCGGCGCGGCGTGCGTGGCCTGGCAGTTCGACGCTGCTCGGTTCCTCCTCACGGCGGGGCGCGCGGCAACTGCGCGAAGCAGACCATCGGTTTCCCGCAGGCCGGACAGGCCGGCGGTGGCGCGGCGAGCCGAAACCAGGCTTTTGCTTTCTCCCACGTCGCCTCCCCCAGCCCGCTGCATGGGACGAAGCAAGCCCAACCCGCTGCGGCCCGCTGCGGTCGCATTGAATCGGAAACGATTGCCAGCCGGACGTGTCGTCGCTAGGGTCCGCAAAGATTTGGACCGTATGCGAGTTCCTCAACGTATCCTCCGGGCCGTCACGACGGCGGTGGTGTTGCTGGCCATCTGCGTGGCGGCAGCGGGCAAGCCGGATTTCACCGAAGCCGCCGCCGTTCTGCAACACGGCATCCAGAGCCACGCCTTCCCCGGTTGCAGCGTCGTTGTCGGCACGGATGAGCAGGCGCTTTGGTCCGATGCCTTCGGGTTTCAGGATTACACGAACCAAGTCCGCGTGACGCGCGACACGCTCTACGACCTCGCCTCCGTCACGAAGGTCACGGGCACAACGTCCGTGTTCATGCGGCTCGTGGCGCTGGGCAAGGTTAAGTTGAGCGATCCGGCCAGCAAATACCTGCCCGAGTGCATCGCCGCGGCGCCCACGCCGGCAGAACGCGCCCAACGCGAACAGATCACGGTCGAGCACCTGCTCACGCACACGGCTGGCTTCGTGGCGTGGAAACCCTTCTACAAGACTGTGCAGGGCTACGGCGAACTGCTAAAGGCGATCTACGCGACCCCGTTGCAATCCGCGCCGGGCGAGCGTTTCCGCTACAGCGATTGCGGCATGATCCTGGCCGGCGAAATCGCCGCGTGCGCCGGTGGCAAGCCGTTGCGCGAACTCGAACGCGAGTTGGTCTTCGATCCGCTGGGCATGAAAGACACGCTGCGTTGCCCTCCGGCGAACCTGGCGGCGCGCATCCCGCCCACGGAGTTCGAGGCCGCCACGGGCAAGGTCGTGCAGGGCGTGGTGCATGACGAAAACGCGCGGGCCGGCGACGGCATCACCGGTCACGCCGGGTTGTTCGCGACGGCGGAAGACCTCGGCAAGCTCGCCCGCGAACTGCTCCGGGCGACGGAGGGCAAGAGCACGTTGTTCCCGCGCGGGGTGGTCGAAGAGTTCTTCCGCCCCCGCAAGCTCGGTGGTGACACCATTCGGGCGGTCGGCTGGGGCATTCCGGATTCAAGCGCGGGCAATACGGATCGTCTCGTCAGCCACAACGGATTCACCGGCACCTACATCTTGCTCAACCTCGATCAAAAGCGGTTTGTCGTGCTGCTGACGAATCGCGTCCACCCGACGCGCGACAACAACAAGCTCACTCAAGTGCGGCGGGCGTTCTTGGAAGCGGTCGAACGCCAGTTTGCGCAATCACCCGCCCGCTGACGGCCAATCAATCCGAAATCCGAATGCCGAAACCCGAAAGAAATTCAAAGCTCGAAATCCGAGTCCCAGGGGCGTGCTGCCGTGCTTCCAGCCGGCAATTCCATTTGGGATTCAAGGGCGGAGATGGTTCTGCGAAAGGGACGGCTCGCAGCACGTTCTCAAAGCCACGCCGGAGTCCGGCACCAAGCAGGTTGCCGCGCTGGTTTGTGAATGCCCCGGGCCGTTCAAGTTTCGGAATTCGGGATTCTCTCGGATTTCGAGCCTCGGAATACGGATTTCACATTCCCAACTTGACCCAAGCCATCTCCACGCCCGACTCGCTCACGCCATGACCTGCGATCCGAAACTCACCGCCTTCCTCAGCCACCAGTTTCCCGCCACGCTGGAGTTACTCCGGCAAATGGTGGGCATGAACAGTTTCTCCGCGAACCAGGCGGGCGTGAACGCGCTTGCACGCTTCACCGCCTCCCAGTTCGCCGACCTCGGTTTCACGGCGGAATACGTGCCGTCGTTCAATCCGCAGCTCGGGGATCATCTCGTGCTGACGCGCAAGGGTCACAGTAGGCGCAAGCTCGGCATGGTCTCACACCTCGACACCGTGTTCCCACCGGAGGAAGAGGCGCGTCACAATTTTGTGTGGCGGCCGGCCGGCGATAAGATTTACGGCCCCGGCACGATTGATATCAAGGGCGGGACGGCCATGATGCATCTGGTGCTTTCCGCCATCCGCGAGATGTCTCCGCAGGTTTTCGAGGACGTGACGTGGGTCTTGCTGCTCAACTCGTCGGAGGAAGTGCAGTCGCCCGATTTTGGCGAGCTGTGTTGCACCCGGCTGGCTGGCGGAGTGGCGGGATTGATCTTCGAGTGCGGCTCGCGCGAAGCCGATGCCTTCACGGTCGTCACCTCGCGAAAAGGCCGGGCGGTGTTCCGCTGCACGGTGGAAGGCCGCGGCGCGCACGCGGGCGGCGACCACGAGCGCGGCGCGAATGCCATCGTGCAGCTTGGCGAAACCGTCCAGCGCATCGCGGCGCTCACCGACTACGCGAAGGCGTTGACCTTCAACGTGGGCACGGTATCCGGCGGCACAGTGATCAACCGCGTGCCCCACCAGGCCGTCGCCGAGATCGAGATGCGCGCGTTTTCAAGCGAGGCGTATCAAGCGGGCAAGGCGGGCATGCTGGCTTTGAACGGCGCGGGTTCCGTGCGCGCGGCCAGCGATGGCGAACCGTGCAAGATCAAGGTGGAGGTGCTTTACGAGTCACGACCCTGGCCGCGGAACGAGGAAACCGAGCGTCTGCTCCAGCATTGGCAGTGGACGGCTGCTTCCATTGGTCTCAGTGTGGCACGCGAAGACCGCGGTGGTCTGAGCGATGGCAACAACTTCTGGCACGCCGTGCCAACGTTGGATGGCCTGGGTCCGCTCGGCGACAACTGCCATTGCTCCGAGCAGAGCACCGACGGCACGAAGGAACAGGAGTATATCGAAGTCGCGTCATTCGTTCCCAAGGCGGCTCTGGATACGGTGGCAATCCTGAACTTGCTCCAGGCAGACTGAACCACCGTTCGCAGAGGCCCTGCGGCTGGCCACCGTTCGACGCCATGAAGCCTGGCGTGATCACGTCACTTCCGCTGCCTCAGCCGTAGGCATGCCGTCGGAACGCGACCGGTCCCCGGTCGCAGCACGACCAGATGGCCTTTCGCCCCCGAACTGCTGGCGGTGTCCGTGGTCAGTGTTCAGGGGTGCGTCGTGGTGAAGTCGGCCGCGAATAGAAGTGGGCGTCTCTCGGGTGTGCAAACCGGCTGCGACCGGGGACCGGTCGCGCTCCGACGGCATGGATACGGCCAAGGGCGGCCAACTTCTCAGCGGCAACTCCGCAGCTCAGCGCGCTTTCAAGCGATAGAACCGTGCCGTGCCAGCAAGCGAATTGGTGAGCCAGTGCCGGTTGTTCGCCAGCGCCGAAAGGTTCGTGACCGGTTGCCACGTCGCCCCCGGTTCGAGTTCCGTCACTGTTTCCAGGAAGGTGCTGTCCTGTAAGATCGGCCAGCTTAGCAAGAGTTCGCCTCCCGGCTGCATTGCTTGTAGCCCGGCTGGTTGCGGCTCCGGCGAAATCCGGTTGATGAAATCCACGACGGTGCGCGCGGACCGGCAATCCCAGCTCCGCGTGTTGATGGCGTAAACTTCTTCGTAATGACCGCCGTAATCCAACGCCAGCACTTCCTGCGGGATGTCCGACTCCAGCAGCTTCAGGCGCGAGTCCAACGGACGCGAGAATGCGGCCAGCTTGTTCCAGAAGTCTTCGGCCTCCTGCGGGAAGCCTGCCATGTCTTCCCAAGCGTGGATAACGTGGAACGGCGGAAGATCCGCCCGAACAAAGGTCGCCGGTGAAGCCGCATCCAGCACCGGTTGATCGTAGGAGCCAAACACCATCGCGCAGAGCGCCTTGTAGCCGAACACGTGGACTTCGTCGAGGCTGAGCGGATTCGTGGGATACTCGACCAGATCATGAAGGTCGTACGCACCGCTCATGGTGATGACGCCCTTGATGGCGCTCACCGGAACGCCGACGTCATGCAGGTAATTCGTGTCCGCGGCGAGCAGCGAGACAAGATGGCCACCCGCGGACTGACCAAAGGCAAAGATGCGGTTCGAATCGCCACCGTAGTGGCAGATGTTGGTATGGACCCACGCGAACGCCGCCGCCACGTCTTCCATGTGTTCGGGATGCTGCACCTCGGGGGAGAGTTCGTAACTGGTAATCACCGTGGTGAATCCGTAGTAACCGGCGAAGGTGTTGCCCAGCTCGAGATATATGTCCTTGTCACCCTGCTTCCAGGCGCCGCCATGCACGAAGAACAGCACGCGGTTGTTGGTTGCTCCGCGCGGATGATAGATGTCGAGGCGATGTTTGTTCGTGTTCCCCGTCGGTGAATTGGTCCAGAGGTACTGCACGTTGAATGTGGTCTCGATCTTGTTCAGGACGTAGGTGCCGTTGACGATGCGGCTCGGGCCCTCGGAATCGCTGTAGGCCATTACCCTGAGATCGAGCGAAACCGTGGTGAGCGGCTCGTTGGCATCGTCCGGCGTCGGGTCGTTGTTGCCGGTGACGTGGTTGGTGACGGCAAACCATTGGCCGACGTAAATCGGCGAGTTCGTGGTCGGATCGGTGCCGTCGGTGGTGAAGTGAATGCGCGTGCCGACGACCTGATTGCTCACACTCACCAGAATGTTCTGCGGATAAACGCCGGGGGGTGGCGTCAACACCGGCGCCGCGACGCGCGGGTAGGATTCCCTGTCGTTCGGATTCGAGCCCACACGGGCCTCGTCGCCATCCCAAACACCATCTCCATCGCTGTCGCGCACAGCGCTCTTTGTGCCGAGCGCGTCCTCCTGACTGTTCGGCAAACCGTCGCCGTCATCGTCCACATCCACTCCCACCGTCACTACCGGGCTGACGCAACGCACGCCATCGTTGTCGTAAGCCTCGGCCTGGAGCGTGTAGCTGCCGGGCTCGGTGGGTTGCCACAAAAAGCGCCACGTTCCCTGGTAGCGGGCAGCGGCGCATAGCACGCCGTTCGTGTAGAGGTTCACCGTGGCGATCTCGCCATCGGAATCAGACACCAGGCCATGCACCTGGAGCTTCGTTCCGAGTAACATATAGGTGCCGTTGGCAGGTGCATCGAGCGTGACCGTTGGAGGCGCGTTGGTGGCATCGCTGAGCGGGAGTTCCACGATGCGCACGCCGCCGTAGGGACGGATGTAGAGGTCCTCCATCCCGGCGGGCAATCCACCGTTCGCGTGGATGTATTGCGCGAAGGTGGGTGACTGCGAGCCGTAATACATGACTGCCCGCGCCTGCCCGCTGGGACTGGGAACAAAGCTCACTTCGCACGTGCCGTTCGTATCCATATAGACCGCTTCCAGCGCGCCTTCGGCCTCGGGCGAAACCCAGAGGGCGGCGGGGTTGATGACGACCACCGCGCTGTGCGTGGGGACGAGGAATACTCCGGTTGGATCGGGTGGGTTGTGCCAGCCGACGGTATAGACGGCGATGAGGCGATTGCTCATGCCGGCCATGATGCTGGCGCCGACCGCCACGCGTTCATAGGGTTGCCCGGCGGCGTTGCGAAACGTGTTCGCGTAGCCGGGTTGGTCCGTGCGCCAGCAATGGTTCACCAGGTACGGCTCGTAATCGAGCACACGATACAACTCCGCTCCCGTGACTGGGTTTGTGGCAATCCTGCCCGTGGCCGCGTCAATGTCGAAGGCGTGAATCTTGTAGTCGCCGAAGCTGAACAACTTGAAACGGCCCGCGGCATCCACGTTCTGAAATGTAGTGGGGCTGCCCATGGCGGCGCCGATGGTGCGATGCCACACAACCGAGCCATCCTCCATGTCGAACGCATACAACTCTCCCGTGCGATCAGCGGTGAAGAGCCAGCGTTGGTTGGGCGAAATGTCCGGGCTCGTGGCGCTGTTCTCTCCATCGGGCATTCGCCCGGCGAAACGCGGTTGGCCCAGGACATACTCATAATTCAGCACCTTCAACCGGTTGGGGAAAGGCTGTGTCGGGTCGAAATCCACCCGATACACGATCGCGTCCTCCGCTCCGGGGGTCAGGTCGCGTTGGGCTGATTCCCCGGACTGCTGGGCGCAGACGTAGAGGCGGGCGACGTTCGGGCGTTCGGGATCCGGCACGAGGGCCTGCGTGTTGGCGACCATGGTGCCGGTGCCCGCCGTGTTCGCGGCCAGATAGACTTCAAGCTGGCAGGGGTTCATGAAGTAATCCAGGTCCGGATCGTCCGTGTTCAACCCGGTACACCAGATGCCAAACGGGATGTATGGATCGGAATTGGTGTCCGTGCCGGAACTGTCGTATTTCATCGGATCGTCCAGCAAAGCCAGGGAGTCGGGTGCGCACGGGGTGTTGGTCTCCGGCGCTGGCGTGGGCCGGTTCAGCGACGTCCGCGCCACGAGGCTGCCGTTGGCGGGGTCGAACATCAACACGTCCCCCGCGATGGTGATGCCGCCCACGTAGTATTTCCCGTTCAGCACCGGCGTGAGCGCGAGGGAGAGGAAAGGCTTGGCGTAACTGGCTGGATCGTCGGCGGTGGTGGAAGGCAGCCAGGTGCCGGTGTTCGTATCGTACGCTTTGAGGTGTGGCAAGATCGTGCGCCAGACGTACGGCTTGCTGCCTTGGGCATCCAGGTTCGTGGCGGTAGAATAGCAGTAAAGGTATTTGCCATCGGCGATGAACATGTTGCCGTTGGTATCGAGCGTGGGACTGCTGGTCAGGACTACGGAGTTTGGGCCAGCATCGCTGGAGTTCGTGGGCGACGCGGTGTGCCACACTTCAGCACCGTTCCACAAGGAGAAGGCGTGCAGGTTCGGCGCACGGACCTTGCCGGAGGTCACATAGAAAACTTCCTGCGTGCCCGTGCCCGAGACTCCGGCCACGACCATCTCCACGGTGGGATTGTTCGTCTCGCGGAGCACCCACTTCACCGTCGGCAGCGCGTCGGCGGGCAAGAACTCGCGAAAGGCAACGGGCATCCAGTCGGAGTTATGCGGATCGTGATGCTGCATGGGCCAGCCGGTTTGAGCGTAGGGCTCGGGCCAGTAAGCGCCATTGTCAGCGTGCGCCGATGCGAGCCAGCCCCCAAGCAGACACCCCGGCAAGAGTTGGCGAAGGAGACCACGATAGGGGAATCGGGTTCGTACACGGGCCGTGTGCAGAACGTCATGCCTCTGTTTCATGGTTGTGAATATCGGCCGACCGCCGCAGAACTTGAAGAAAAAATGCCTGCCCCTCACTTGGGCCTATACCGGCACGACCAAGCCGCCGATACTCGTCGCATGAGAAGACGCCATGCTGCCGTGTCATTGGGCGGTCCACGCACCACCAGCGCAACCCTGGTCGCCTCGTTTTGGCCAGCGCCGGTTGGGCTCTGCGTCCTGATCGCTCTTTGCCTCACCACTTTCACGGCTCTCGCTCAACGCCACAACATCCTGCTCATCATCGCGGACGACTTCGCCACGGATGGGCTGCGGCTCTACAACACCAACGCCAGCGCGTCCCTGCCTCCCATGCCTACGGTAGAGCGGCTCGCGCAAAGCGGCGTCTCATTCCGCAATGCTTACTCCTACCCGACGTGTTCGCCGACGCGCTGCACGATGCTGACGGGCCGCTATGGTTTCCGCACGGGCATTGGCTATGCACTGGCCAACCCGCTGGGCCCGACGCTTCAAGCCGACGAGTTCACCCTCCCCAAGGCCCTGAGCTCAGCGGCACCGAATCTCCGCCACGGCATGGTGGGGAAATGGCACCTCAGCTTCCATGCTCCCGACCCGAATACCCTCGGCGGGTTTGACTGGTTCAGCGGCGGAATCCTGGGTGAGTTGAAGGCCTACGACGACTGGCCGCAAAAAGTGACGAATGGGGTGACGCTTGGCAACATCCTGCAGGGCTACACGAACTACGCGACCACCGACAACTTGAACGACGCCACCAACTGGATCAGCGCGCAGGGCACGAACTCGTGGTTTCTCTGGCTGGCCTTCAATGCCTGCCACGAGCCGTTGCATCTGCCACCCGCCGGCCTCCATGCTTACACCAATCTCTCCGGCGCGCAGACGAACATTGACGCCCATCCGCGTCCCTACTACGAGGCGATGGCGCAGTCGCTCGACACGAGCGTAAGCAACGTGCTCGCCTTCCTGGGCCCGCAGACCAACCAGACAACCGTCATTTTCCTGGGCGACAACGGCACGCCATCCAAGAACATCCAGCCGCCCTACTCGACCAACCAGTGCAAAGGCACGCTGTACGAGGGCGGCATCCGGGTGCCGCTGATCGTAGCCGGTCCCAAGGTCGCAAGCCCCAACCGCTGGTCGGAGGCCGTGGTTTCCACGGTGGACCTCTACGCCACCATCCTCGAGTTGGCCAGCGTCAATTTGATCGCCACGCTGCCCACGAACCTCGTTTTCGACAGCCAGAGCTTCCTGCCGGTGATCACCAATGCGACTTACCTCCCACCGGAGCGATTCATCCTCGCCGAGAACTTCAACGCGACCATTCCTGACGAGGTGGCGGGACGCGCCGCGCGAAACACCCGTTACAAGCTCATCCAGTTCAACACCGGTGTGCAGGAAATGTATGACCTGGCCACCGATCCCTACGAAGGAACGAATCTGCTGGACGGCACACTGACTTCGGTGCAGCAAACCAACTACGTGGCGTTGACCGCCCAACTCAGCACTTGGAATCCCACCCCACAACCACAGGTGCAGAGCTACCGTCTCCAGGAGAATCGTTTCGGCGTCACCGCCACCCACGCAGATAATGTCCGCTGCTGGCTTTGGCGCAGCACGGACCTGCACTATCCGGTGTGGACGGTGTTGACAAACGCCGCCTCGGTGACTCTCTCGGGGACAAACACCATCCTCGCCGACACCAACCTCCCGCCCGAGGGCGCATTCTATCGCGTGACTGGCATCGCCGCAGACGCTTCCACGAACTTCGTCGGCGTCTGGAAGACGTGGGATTGAACGGCCAGATGCGGGCCAACTCTCCCGCCGTCGCGATTTCGGCTTGCGACGGCCTGCTGCCCGCTTGACGGGCGGATTTCAAGTGACAGTGGCTTCCCGCTGGGGCAGAGTCGCGCGATGGAACGGACGATGGGAATCCGGATGCGCGGCAAGATGAATCGAAGGATGGCGACCCAGCAACGGTGGTTGGGCGGCCTGCTGCTGATCGCCGGGCTGCTGCTCGCGACGTGCGCCCAAGCCGGACCCAAGCTGAGCACGGACGATCCGACGGCGTTCTTCAACACGCTCGGAGGAATCTTGCTGAAGTCCGAGTTGAACCTCGACCTCGCGCATCTCCAAGTCTGGCCCACCAACCAATACACGCACGCCGCGCATCGGCTGCTCCAGGTCACGGCCAACCTCTACGACGCCACGACGAACCGCAGCGACGAGTTTGGGCCGGTGCCCACGGTTTTCAAACCCGTGTTCCAGCGGGAAGGCGCGAGCATCTTCATCACCGGCTACGTTGAGGTGGTGGGCGACTCGACGCCGTACCTGACGAGGCCTCGCGACTTGCGGGACGCGGCGGAAGTCGCGGCGCTCCAGCCGAACGACAACGTCTATGGCGTGCCGTGGGTCTTCGGTGCGCGGAAGGGGCTGCCGAACTTCAACGAGTTCGCCTTCCAAAGCGTGTTCCAGATTACCCGCAAGCTCCAGATCACGCGCGACCGGATTGACTCCGATCCTTCCACATTCCAAACAAACCAGATGTACCAACTGAGCATCTCGAACGTGTTGGGAGCGGAGGTGTGGAATTCGTACGCTCGCTCGAACTACACCCGACCGGTCGAGATCATGGTGACCAACGCCATGAGTCTGTGCCTGAGCAACAGTGACGGACTGCGCATCCCGTGGCCGCCGACAGGCATGCCCTTCTTCATGTCGGGCTGCTCGAACGTAACCGCCTGGCCGGCCCAAGCCTTCGTGGTGCCGCTGTTGACGAACATCAACTTCCCCGTGCCTTCGATCTATCGTCAGGCTGCGCGTAGCTTGACGAGTCAGATGGAACTGCCGTTCGAAACCGGCCAGGGCTTTCCATTCCCGCAATGGGGCGTGGCGGTGATCAACCGCCTCCAGTTCGTCATGCGTGATCGCGCCACGGGCCGGATTCTCGACTACGTCCACATGATTGGCTTGGACAACGTGCGCGACTTGAATGCAGAGATCATGGCGTTCGTGGATGGCACGCCGGGCTGGGGCTCGTTGTGGGACACGAATCGGCAGGGCGGTTCGACCAACATTTTCACCTCGACAAGAGGCATCGTTTACCAGGTACACATCGCGCTGGGCGAGTACAACGCGAACAAGGTGGACTGGACCTCCTACGGCCTACCGATTCCGTCGAAGCTGGAGGCCATTGACAACTTTCGTCGGTTCTTCGGCCTGGCGCCGGCTTACAACCAAGACACTCCCGACAACACCAACTTGGTTCAGGAGGTTCCGTTCACACCGTCACTGAGGCTGTCGCGCTACTCCAGTTGGCAGGCGAACGATCCGCTCGTGCATTACACCCTGGCAGACCTACGCTATTTGCTAAGTACGAACGCGCTACGGAGGGAATCGGTGAAACCAGGCATCACCGTGTGGACTCTGGAGAACATCGGCCGGATCAACAACCGCTACCAACCGTGGGGCGGATCATCCATTCAGTCTCAGGATCGGGACAAATACAACCTGGCGCTGAAAGATCCGCTGGTTTCTTCCTCTGACGACTGGAACTTCCCGGAGTCCGAACCGCTGGGCGCGGCCATGCTCGGGCGCGTTCATCGCGGCACACCCTGGCAGACCCTCTACCTGAAGTCGGCGGACGGGTATCCGGCGGCGGCGTTGTCGGCAACGGCCTGGATGAACTGGACGGGCAACAGCGACGGGCGGGACGTCGTCCACACTCTACCTGTGAGCGACCGCCGGCTCGTGAGTCTGCTGGTGTCGCTCCTGAACACCAACCGCCCGCAGGACCTCGCTTCCGCGAACCAGCCAGACGCGGTCGGCTGGTTGCCCATTCTCGATCAACTCACCGTCTGGACGAACATCCTGACTGACGCGCAGGTCCAGGCTCTTCAATACGAGATCCCGCGGCGCCAGCCGGTGTTCGATTCGCTCGTCATGGCGGCGGATTCACCGCAAGCCGCGTTCATCGCTGACGCCATCGCCGCCACCCGCGCCGCTCAACCCGGCGGCGTCTTCCGCGATCCCGCCGACGTGCTCGCCACCCCGGCGTTGAGTTTGGTCTCGCCGTGGTTAAACCTTTCCAGCACTCAGTTGTACTGCGGCCTGACTGACGAGGTTTACGAGATGATTCCCTCGCAGCTTCTCGCCCGGTTGCGCGCGGACTCCGTCGGCACGATTTCGTCGAGCAACGGCCTGTGGCGGGTCCAGTTCACCGGGTTTGACGGTTATCCCTACGCCGTCGAGGTTTCTTCGGATCTCGCGGAGTGGTCACCGATCAGCACCAACGTGCCCGCCGGCGGCGTGTTCGAGTTCACCGAACCGCTTGCGCCCATTGGTGCGCCGCGCTTCTACCGGTCGGTGCTGCTCCCTTAATCGCATCCCCGCCGGATAGGCTTTCTCAAGGCGCAACCGCTGGGCTATGCTGCGCCCATGCGAGAGCCATTGAACCGAAGAATGCGGATCATCGTTACGCTGGGCCCGGCCACGGATTCGCCGGAGATGATCGGCCGGCTTCTGGATGCCGGGGCGAACGTCTTCCGGCTGAACATGACGCACGCGGCGCCGGATTGGGCGCGACGCGTGGTCCGGGACATCCGCGCCGCCACCGCCGCGCGCGGCAGCTTTGCCGGGATCATCATGGATTTGCAGGGGCCGTCCATCCGCACGGGTGACTTGCCCGCCCCGATTAACTTGCAGCCGGGCGAACGATTCTCCTTCACGGTCCGTGGCGCGGCCGGCGCGGACACCCGCTTCACCAGCGTGAACTACGAGGGATTCATCGAGGACATCGGGGTGGGCGACCTGGTGGTGATTGACGGGGGCGTGATCCAGTTGCGCGTGCTCGAGAAGCACACCCAAAGCGCGGTGTGCGAAGTCATTGCCGGCGGGACGCTGGGCAACCGGCGGCACATCAATCTGCCCGGGGTGACGGTGCGTCTGCCGGCGCTCACGGCCAAGGACCTGGAAGACGTGCAGCTTGGTCTCGAAACCGGCGTGGATTTCATCTCGCTCTCGTTTGTGCGCGAGGCACATAACCTCCGCGACCTGCGGAGCGCGATGGGCGGTGCCCCGGATCGCCCGTTGGTTATCGCCAAGATTGAGGATCAGCAAGCAGTGCGAAATCTCGACGCCATCATCCGCGAGGCTGACGCGGTCATGATCGCCCGTGGCGACCTGGGCATCGAAGTGCCCTACGAGGACCTGCCCATCCTCCAGCGTCAAGTCGTCGAGCGGTGTCTGCGGCTGGGCCGGCCGGTGATCGTGGCCACACAAATCCTCGAGAGCATGATTCAATCGCCCGTGCCGACCCGCGCGGAAGTGACGGACGCGGCGAACGCGGTGTTCGAACAAGCCGACGCCGTGATGCTCAGCGGCGAAACCAGCGTGGGCAGGTATCCCCTCAAGTGCGTGGACGTGCTGGACCGCATCGCGCGCCGCATTGAAGCGAGCCGCACGGAGGGTTTCCAGGCGCACGCCGAACTCACGTTACCCCGCCAGAAGCTGGTCAAGAGCGCCGTGGTGATGGCGGACGAGTTGCAGGCGGACGCGCTCCTGGTCTTCACCCGCACCGGCAGCATGGCGCGGGCGGTCGCCTGGCTGCGCCCACGTTGCTCGAAGATTCTGGGGCTGTGCGACACGGAACGGACGGCCGCAGCGCTGACGTTGAGCTGGGGCGTCCGCCCGCTGGTCGTGCCGTTCGATCTCGCGAACCCCGAAGAGTCCATCGAAGGCGCGCTGAAATTGCTCGTCGCGCGGAACCTGCTCCAAGCCGGCCAGACGGCGGTCATCATCAGTTCCATGACCTCCGGCGACCAGGTGGTGGACGCGGTGCAAATGCGAGTGCTCTGAGAATCGTAGCGCATGAGGCCATCCGCATCATCTGGTCGCGTCATCGGTTACGTCGTGCTCCTCCTCCTCGTCTGCGGACTGGGCGCGGTTTGTTGGACGCAGCAGAAGACCCTCGCCACGTTGCGTGGACAACTGCGTGACCAGAGTGTGAAGCTCAGCGAACTGGACCGGCTGCGGGAGGAAAACCAGGCGGCGCGGAGTATGCAGAACCAGCAGACCGAAATCGAGCGCCTGCGCGAGAACAACAAGGACCTGATGCGCTTGCGGAATGAAGTCACGCAGCTTCGCGGCCAACTCCAGGAGATCGAAGTCTTGCGCGCGGCCAGTGCGCAGTTGCTGCAAGCGGCCCAAACCGGGGCCGTGATGCAGAGCAATCAAATCGCGGCGTTCACCTCGGCACGACGGATGGGCTCGATCCTCGGCGTGACGGTGCGTTCGCCGGTCAGCGGGCAGCAGGGCGTGGAGGTGACAGGGATTGATCCGAGCTCGCCGGTGGCGGCTTCCGGAATCGCGGTGGGCGACATCGTGCTGGCACTCGACGGCCAGCGCGTCGTGTCGCCGGGTGAGCTGCAGGCGCAAATGCTGACGCGCAAGGTGGGTGAAACCGTGCTGCTGGATGTCCTGCGCACGAACGCGGTGTTCCGCCTGCAAACGCAGACGCGCGCCTGGCCGCAGTGAAGCGGGATTGCCGCCCGGATCGCATGCTTTGCGCGGTCCTCCTCGAACTGGCCGGGGTCGCCCCTGCCACGTGCCGGCCAGAAGCCTTCGCGGCCCAGGTGTTTCTTCTCGCCGGTGGTTTAGCATTTGGTGATCCTTCCGGCGCATGCGGCGAATCCTTCAGCGCTTCTTCTGTGCCAGCCTGCTCGGGCTGGCGGTTTGCATTGGCCGCGCGGAGCCAAACTGGTTTGCTGACGCGGTGTGGTACCAAATCTTCCCGGAGCGCTTCCGCAACGGCGACTCGTCCAACGATCCCGTGCCGGCCAGCCTGAACGGGACATGGCCTTACGTCGTGCCGAAGGATTGGCGCATCATGCCGTGGACAGCCGACTGGTACGCACTGCAACCTTGGGAACAGGTCAACGGACGTGGCTTCTACTACAACGCTCAGCTCCGGCGCTACGGCGGCGACCTGCAAGGGATCATTGACGAACTCGCCTACCTTCAGTCGCTCGGCGTCAACGCGCTTTACCTCAACCCGATTTTCGAGTCGGCTTCGCTGCACAAATACGGCGCCACGATGTATCACCACGTGGACCGGCACTTCGGTCCCGATCCGAAAGGAGACCTGGAGTTGTTCGCGCGCGAGGATGCCGCGGATCCGGCGACTTGGAAGTGGTCAGCGGCGGACCGATTGTTCCTGAAGCTCGTTGCCGAGGCACACAAGCGCCGCATCCGCGTGGTGATTGATGGCGTGTTCAATCACGTGGGCATCCCTTTTTGGGCCTTCCAGCGGGCCAAACGGGAAGGACCGACGAGCCGGTTCGCGAAGTGGTTTCACATTCGCCGTTGGGATGATCCAGCGACGCCACAGGACGAATTCGATTACCAAGGTTGGGTTGGCGTGAAAGACCTGCCGGAGTTCACCAAGGATGAGCACGGACCGGTTCCGGAAGTGAAAGAACACCTGCACGCGGTCGTCCGGCGCTGGATGGATCCGAATGGAGACGGTGACCCGTCCGATGGGATCGATGGCTGGCGCTTGGACGTCGCCCCGGAACTGCCGCTGGCGTTTTGGCAGGAATTTCGCGGCTGGGTGAAGGGGATCAATCCACAGGCCTACCTGACGGGCGAGGTCTGGTGGGATGATTTCAACGGGATGACCTTCCGCAATGCGCGTCCTTGGCTGGACGGGGCGTTTGACGGCGTGATGAACTACCGGTTCGGCGACGCCGTGTACCAGTTCTTCAATCAGCCCCAGCCTATCACCGTCGCGCAGTTCACGAATCTGATCTCTGCCATCCGCGCGGACTACGGTTACGCGTGCAGCCTTGGCCTGCAGAACCTCTACGGATCGCACGACACGTCGCGCATCGGCTCGGCGGTGGTGAATCCGCAGTATCGACAGGACCACGGCGCAAGCGTGAAGGAGAACCGAGATTACCAAATCCGCGCGCCGGACGCGGCGGAGAAGCAACGTTGGAAACAGATGGTGGCGTTCCAATTCCTCATGCCCGGCGCACCCTACATCTACTACGGCGACGAGGTCGGCATGTGGGGTGCGGACGATCCCGACTGCCGCAAGCCGATGGTCTGGGGCGACCTGAAGTATGAACCGGAACGAGCCGATCCGTTTGGCCGACTGCGCCCGGTGAATCCCGTAGCGCCCGATCTTGATCTGCTGAAGTTCTACCAGCAATGCGTGAAGCTGCATCGCGACCACGTGGCCTTGCGCCGCGGCGACTTTGCCTGGGTGCGCGCTGACGATGCCGCCGGTGTGGTGGCTTTCCGACGCTCAACTGACACAGAACAGTCTCTGGCCGTCTTCAACGCTGGCGATCACGAGGCTCGACTTCAGGAACGGGATTTGAATCTGCCGACTCTGGCAAGCTGGTGGGATGCGGTGTCAGGCGCGGAACTGAAGGCCCGCGAACTGCCAATCCCGGCGCGAGGGTTTCGCCTATTGCAGCGGAGGTAGAACACGCCGGCTCGAGGCCCTCACGTAATCCCGGGCGCATATTTGGCTCGCGACTGCCACGCCTATTCGCTCTTCATTGATCTCCCCTCAACCATTGCCTGCTGGCGCAGCCGCACTTGGCTCCTATAATCCCGCCATGCGATTCAAACGCCCGCTCGCTCTTCTGGTCGCCGCCCTGACGCTGTTCCGCGTTGGGTTGGCGGTTGCCCAGGTCGTCATCACGCCGGATCGGACCAACGGGATTTACCAGGTCGGCGACACAGTTCACTGGCAGGTTCAATGGATCGGCACGAACCCGGCTTCGCCCGCCCGCTACTTGTGCAAGCAAGGCGGATGGACGGACGCTGGCCAGGGGGAACTCGTGTTCAGTAACGGCACGGCTCGGATCGAGACTCAGTTCGCCACACCGGAGACGATGCTGATCGAAGTGAAGTGGAAATCGGCCGATGGCAGGGAAAATCGAGCTTTGGGTGGCGCGGTGGCCGCACCCGAACGGATTGGGCTTTCGGCCTTGCGGCCCGCGGACTTCGACGCGTTCTGGAATGCCAAGTTAAAGGAACTCGACGGTGTACCCGCAAATCCACAATTGGAGAGCGGGGACGGGGGCAAACCGAATGTGGATTACTGGAAGATCACGATGGACAACATCCGGGGCTCGCACATTCACGGGCAACTTGCCCGCCCAACCCGGGGACCGAAGCTGCCGGCGCTGCTGATCGTGCAATGGGCCGGTGTTTATGGCCTGCAGAAGAGCTGGGTGACGGATCGCGCGGCGGAGGGTTGGCTGGTG
>CAYJNU010000029.1:16889-20305 GCA_964371005.1 uncultured Verrucomicrobiota bacterium
ATCGAGCCGCACGACCTCCCGATTGACCGGGACGCGGAGTTCTACAAACAACAGTTCGCCGGGCCGCTGAAGGATTACTGGACCATCGGCAACGAGGACCGCGACACGAGCTATTTCTTGCGGATGTATCTTTCCTGCTATCGGGGTGCGGAGTACTTGACGAAGAGGGAAGATTGGGACGGCAAGACGTTGGTGGTCATGGGTACGAGCCAGGGCGGTCTGCAATCGCTGATGACGGCGGGGTTTCATCCGAGCATCACCGCGGCCCTCGCCAACGTGCCGGCGGGCTGTGACATGCTCGGTCCGGACGTGGGACGCACACCGGGTTGGCCGCAATGGTGGCGGTGCGTGCAGGGCAGGGACGCCGCGAAAGTACGCGAAGCGAGCCGATACTACGACGTGGCGAACTTTACGCCGCACATCAAGTGCCCGGTGCTGGTGAGCGCTGGGTTGATCGATGAAACCTGTCCGCCGGCCGGAATCCTCGCGGCTGTGAATCAAATTCATGCGCCGAAGGAGATCGTGATTCTACCCAAGTCCAATCATCAGGGTGACCACAACACGCAAGCCGCCTACAACCATCGTTGCTACGACGTCTGGCTGCCTGCGTTGCGCCAGGGCAAAGCCGCCCCGGTGCGAAACTGAAACCGCCTGCGTGCGATCGCGAGCTCGAACTTCGATCAGTTGCCATCGGCTCTCCGCCCTGCTTAACTCCCGAAGTTGAAGACGTTCGTCACCTGGATTGAGAGCACCGGCGTCTGGTCCCCGTGGCTGTTTCTGCTGCTCTTCGCGGCGGCGTCGTTCCTGATCATTTGGCGGCTTGAAGCCATGAACGCTCGCGGGGTGGAAGGCACGGTGCTTGGCACGTTGGTCATGCCCTATTGCTCGGGCATCGGCAATCTGCTCTTCGTCTTCATCCTCGCGCGCCAGGGCGGACCAGGGAAGGAAGTCATGACCAACGCCCTCGTCAACAACGTCACCAACATGACGCTGCTGATTGGACTGCCGACCATGTTCTGGGGCATGGGAATCCTGCCCGCCAGCAAGGCTGCGAAGAGCGGCAAGAAATCCAAGCCCACAAAACCCGGCAAAGCACATGAGCTAAACCGGCTTTCGTTGCTGCTCACGCTCGTGGCCGTGCTGTTCTTTACCGGCGCAGTCTGGGCGTTGGCCGGGCGTAACGGCCAACTCGGTTTCACCGACGGTCTGGTGCTCGTAGGGTTGTTTTTGTTCTGGCAGTGCTTCCACGTTTTTGAAGTTCTCAAGAGCAACGTGCGCCAAGGGAGGTCCTTCAGCGCGATGCTTTGGGTGGACCTCCCGCTGCTCGGCCTGGGCGCGTGGCTCACCTATGTCAGCATCGACTGGCTGGTGAGCTGGATCTCGGCCATTCAGACCGGGTTCTTCAGCGCGAAGCACCTCGGCTGGCTCAGCGGTTGGCTGATGGTGCTGCCCAACGCCCTGCTCGCATTTTATTACGGCCGCCGCGGCAACCCGGAGGTCGTTTACACGTCGCAGGTCGGGGACGGACACATCTGCATTCCGCTGTGCGTCGGGATCTACGCCCTGTGGCGGCCGCTCGCCATGCCCGCATTCTTCCAAGCCGGCGTCCTGCTCCTGGTCATCGCCACGCTCGTCCACTTCCTCTTCGTGGCGGCATTGGGCAGGCTGCCCCGTTGGATGGGGTGGGTGCTGGTGGCAGGCTACCTTGTCTTCCTGGCGGTCGGCCTGCCAGAATAGATCACACCACGTGCATGACCGGGTTGGCGCGCAGGGCGTCACCCAATTCCGCAAATGGCACCTGCGCGGCCAACCAGCGGGATTCCCTGGCGATCTCGTCCATGGTCCGCTGCGTGTTGTTGCAGAACAGGTAAATCCCGTCTCCGAGCACCATGAACGCTTCCAGGCTCGTCCCCACGCCCTGCCGCGTAAACTCGAAATCACCCACGCTGTACTCGCCGGTCAACACCTGCGAACGCAACGCGCCCAGGTCGGTGGCAAAGTGCTTCAGGAAATCGTCATTGCGCGGGCCGGTGTAGGCAAGCACCCGCGCCTTCTGCTGCGCGAGCGAGACGATCGCCAGTTCGTCAAAGACTGCTTTACCGTAGAGCTCATTCATCTTGAGCGCGGTGGATTTGATCAGCCGGTTTGCGTCGTCGAGTGTCATAGCGTTGTCGAAAAAAGCTTCCGCGAGCAAAGCAGGTTTGCTCCCCCCAAACAACCGCCAAATTTGGGCTGCCAAATTTGAGAGTTCGCGACAGGCCGTTGGCGACGCGTCCCTCCGCACTTGCCGAACGTGCTGACAGCTTCCGAGGACTGGAGGGAAACGATGCCGATCGCTCAGTGCGGACCGCACACCGCGTAATCCGCCCGCCCCTTCTCGGTCACCGCCCACAAGTTCAGCGGGCAGAGGGCCTGCCCATCACGCACCGCGCGCACGCTCCCATCGCAGAAGGCGTAATTGGAACTGCCGAAGCGATTCAGCAGTCCGCCAGCGCTTCCGTGGCGGCTCTCCTCCAAGTCCGGCAAATAGCGAGCCGCGTCCCGATCCAACACCAGGTAGAACTGCGCAGAGGAGGTGGCCTTTTCGCCGAACACAATCGTGTCCGTGGGTCGGGCAATCAACGATTCGCGCAAGGCGGGCCAGGGCACCCCCTTGGGTGGTGCCGCGCCGCCGAATGCCTCCAGCACGGCATCCTGAAAACCGTTCATCAGGTAACTGCGCGCGACCGTGTCCGCCGTCGCATTCGTGGCGGCCCCGGCGTGGTTCACTTCGGCGTCCGTCGGGCAGCGCAAGAGCTTGAGATCGGCATAATCCCGCTGGAGTTGGACGGGCCAGCGATTGGTGACCAACTCGCGGGGCGGCATGCGCCCGTCATGGTCAGTCACGTAGAGCCTCAGCGCCAACCCCAGTTGCCGCAGGTTGTTGGAGCAGGCGGTTCGCTGCGCCACCCCCTTGGCCCGCCCCAATGCTGGCAGGAGCAACGCGGCGAGGATGGCGATGATCGCAATCACCACCAGCAGTTCAATCAGGGTGAAGGCTGTCCGGCAACTCCCGAGGCCACGTGATGATGAGCTTTTCATGGCAGTCTTTGGTGATCGCGTGACTCCGCTAGTAGGGCATCCGCAGGCGGAAGTAGCGCGGCGAGCCAGTGACGGGAACCGATACGGTGTTCGTGCCTCCGATGATGCTCGGGGCGGCGGGCCAGGCAGACCAAGCGGGGCCGGCCAGATTCGTGGCCGACTGAAGCGTGAATGCGAGCGCATTGGTGGGCCAGCGGAAGATCATTTGGTTTCCGCTGCGCTGACATGTCAGCCGCGTGTTGCCGTACAGCAAAGGGATGATTTGGCTTTCAAACGTGTTCTGCGACTGGGTTCCGACATATTTCTTCCGGAGGCCGTTTTGCCGGTCGATGATG
>CAYJNU010000029.1:20315-32097 GCA_964371005.1 uncultured Verrucomicrobiota bacterium
CTGCGCCACCTGTCCACCCTTGAACAAGATCACCGTGGGAATCGCGCTGATGCCACCGTAGGCTTGCATCATGGCACTGTTGGCCATGACGATTGGGTAGTTGATGGCCGGCGTCCAACTGGCCAGGAATGATCGTACCACCGACGCCGTATCCCCGCTCGCACCCGTATCGGCTCCGATGATGACCAAGCCGTCGGCGCGATACTTGTCTTGCAGGACCACAAAGTCCGGCATCTCCGCCTTGCATGGGCCACACCAGGTGGCCCAGAAATCCAGAATGATCACCTTCCCGGCGAAGTCGGTGGAGTGAACCGTGACGCCATAAGGATCCGGCAACACCCAGGCCGGTGCAGGGGGCGGTGGTTGCGGCGGTCCGAACTGCAGTTGAAGGCGCACGTTGCCCGCTTCTCCCCAGTAACCGTCCACCGCAATCTGGCAGGTCTGGTGGGCGGCGACGTCGAACACCACTTTGCTGGTGTAGATGCCTCCGTCGTAATCCTCGTCGTCATTGTCCGCCACGTCGATCAGCGTGGAAATCGAAGCTCCCGAGTAGACCCCGAGGAGCGTGTCGAAGCTGCTGCCTGAGGTGCTGATCGTCACTGTGCCAGCGGTGGGAGCGGTCCAGGTCCACCAGACGGAAGCACCACCGCTAATGCCGGCATGGTAGGGTTCACCGGTTTCCAGCGTCGCGCCGATACTGCTGCCAGTCACGCTGAGATTTGTGCCAGTGATCACCGTGCGGCTGGCGAACAGGTCATTCGCTGGTTGGGCCTGGCAGTGAGAGGCTCCCCAACCGAGAAGGGCCATCGCCGCGACGCCGACACTCCCCCATCGAACAGTGGCTGTTTTCATACATCGCTTGGGCATGGTTTTGAGGCAAAAGATTGCATGAGCGAGGGATGCCGCTTGCTGGGACGCGGATGTGTCGTTCCGATCTTGCATAGCGGCAAACCACCGGAGGGAGACACTGCGAATTGGGAGGTTGGAACCTTACCGACCGGCAGACGTACAACACACTCCCGGGCGAGGGAAGAAGATGTGATTACCTCGTCAAACCGACCCAACCGTCGTTGCTCTTTCCGATTCACTGCCCAGCCCTATTCAGCCAACGATCTTGTTTGTAACGCCTTGCGTGTGGATGTCAACTCCGTTTTCGGAATCCACCCGCTGTTGCATGCCGGTTTTCGCCGTGCGCGCACGCCTCGCGGACGTTAACCTCCAAGCGCGTCTTGATTAGACCCGAAAACGAAACAGACTCCCCGCCCGATGGGAAGGGAAGTCGAGGCTGCCAGGCGTTGCCGCTGCAAAGCCTGGCCCTCGCTGCGTGCGTCACTGGTGCGGCCAGCAGTGCGGCGCTACTGGCAACTGCTCATACGGGATTTCCGTTCGGGCGCTGCGAATTCTCCGGAAACGCAGGGCCGCGGTGGCTGGGTGGATTCCCGATTTGGCTGCCGCTGGTTTGGATCGTCGCGTTGCTCAGCGCCCGCGGGACCGCCAGGCTGCTCCTCCGCCCGCAGCGGCAAAGGCCCAATTACGGCTATGGTTTGGTCGCCACCACCGCCGCGCTGGCAACGGTGACGCTGGCGGCGCTGGACCTGTTCGCCGTTCAGGGGATGCACTGGTGGCGCTGGACTGCCACTGGTTGGAGTTGGGAGGGCGTCGCGTTGCCCAACCTAGCCGGCTCGTTCGTTGTGAGCGTCCTCGCGCTGTTGCTCGCCACGCCGGCGCTGATTGACAAGCGACCAGTTCAATCGCCGCCCGCGCTGCTGCCGCTGCTGGTCTGGTTTACGCTCAACTGCGCGTTCCTGGCAGGCTCGGCCGCGCACGTCAGTGAGGCGGCACTGGCGGTGGTGGCCGCGGCAGCGGTTGTCGTCACAACACTCGCGTTTCAGCGGAGTCGGGCATCGGTCTCACCTTGCAGCGACCGACCGCGACCGTAATAATCGCTGCCACTATGTTGACGACCGACAACACCGTGCTGGTGCTCGTAGATGTGCAGGGAAAGCTCGCGCAGGCAATGGATGGGCGCGAGGCGCTCGCGCAAAACCTGCGGAAGCTCGTGCAGGGCGTCCAAGTCTTCGGCCTGCCCATCCTCTGGCTGGAACAAAACCCCGCCGGCTTGGGGCCGACGATTCCCGAACTGGCGGAACTGCTCCCGGGCCAAACGCCGATCGCAAAGTGCAGTTTCAGTTGCTGCGGCGACGAGCCATTCATGACGGCGCTTCGCGCCACCGGACGGAAACAGGTGTTGCTGGCGGGGATCGAAGCCCACGTGTGTATTTACCAGACGGCGGCGGACTTGTTGAACCTCGGTTACGAAGTGGAAGTGGTCGCGGACGCTGTTTCATCACGCACCGCGCACAACCGACAACTCGCGCTGGCGAAGGTCCAGCAGCTTGGCGCGCGGTTGACGGGTGTGGAGATGGCGTTGTTTGAACTGCTCGGGAAGGCCGAAGGGCCGGCCTTCAAAGCGATGCTGAGAATCGTGAAGTAGGTCTCTTTTCAAACAGGGGCTTGACTCCGAGATGTGTCGTACACCCTGGCGGTTTTTGTGCCAGTTTTTTATGTTGCCAATGGCCACGCGCTGGGTATGCTACCCCGCTCGATTTCAAACTGGAGAATGAACGCAGAACTTTGCAAGAAAGCACTGGAAAAGGTCGGGAATGCGAATGTCCTGGTCAACATCATCTCGCGCCGGGTGCGCCAGCTCACTGCTGGCTCAGGCGCGATGAGCCGTCCGCTGGTTATCTGTCCGGAGAGTTTCGGCGCCGCGGATGTGGCGCTGCTCGAGATCATTGAGGACAAACTGGGCTGGGAACCACCCGAGGCGCTGGATTTAATGCCCGAGAAACCCAAGAAGAAGGCGAAGAAGCACTAGCCCGTCGGCGCCAGCCGGCTTGATTCAGACAGCCAGCCAGAAGGGCGACCTTCTGGCTGCTGCGGTTTATGGCAGACATTGTCACCAACTCAAAGGCGCGGCATGACTATCATATCCTCGAAACTTTCGAGGCGGGCATCGTGCTGCATGGGACGGAGGTCAAAGCCCTGCGCGCCGGCAAGGGTCAGCTCGCGGACGCCTACGCTGACGTGCGCAACGAGGAGGTCTGGCTCTGCAACGCGCACATTGACGAATACAGCCACGGAAACCTCCGGAACCATGCCCCCAAGGCCGATCGCAAGCTGCTCCTCCACAAGTCCGAAATCCGGAAGCTCTTCGGCCTCGCCGAAATCAAAGGCAACGCGCTGATCCCGCTGGCGCTGTATTGGAAGCATGGCAAAGTCAAAGTGTCTCTGGCGGTGGGCAAAGGCAAGGTGCAGTTCGACAAGCGCGAAGATTTGAAGCGGCGCGAATCGGAGCGGGAGCTGAAACGCGCGACCATGCATTGGTCCAAGGGACGTTGAATCGGCCCCCGGCGACGCCAAACTGGTTCTGACGGTTTCAGCGGCCTCCGATATCCGCTTGGAGTCTGCGAAAATATGTGGGCCCGGGCCGAGGGATTTCGTTGCCATAGCCGCGAATTCTGGCGCACAATCCCGGCGTACGCGTGAATCGAACGGCAGGAATTTGCGTCTATGATCTCACAAATGGTCAATCCGTCGCGCTTAGTTCAAAAGACCTCCCTCGCGTTGCTGCTGCTGGCGTTACCGGCCTGCCAGCAAACGCCGCGCAATTCTTCTTTCGCCGACCTGCACCCCAAACCCGTGGCCAAGCCCGGCGCAACGGTTCCGCCGGACTCCAAGCGGCCCAAGATCGACTATGGCACGACGAGAGACGCGGAGATCAAGGTCGTGATGGACCTGGCGAAGAACAATGAGTGGGAGGAGGCGCGCCGCCGGTCGGAGGCCTTGCTGGCGGAAGCTCCGAACGATCCCGTAGTGCAGCGCGTCAACACTTGGGTCGTTCAGCAACACCAGCGCATTCGCGAACAGGTGATCGAGGACAAGATTCGTGAGGTCAATTCCAAGCACTCGGTCTTCAACCCCACCGTTCCCAGCCTGCTGACCGAGCAGAAGGACCGTGGGTTACCGGCCAGCAAGGACATCCGCGACACCGTGGACAAGATCGAGAATTCCCGGTACATCCCCGAGAGCTACGGCAAGGTCAAGATCGAGAAGGGACCGCTGTTTGACATTGAGGCGACACACGGTCCGATGGCGAAGATTCTCGACAAGGAAGTCTCGATCCACTTGGACAACGTCTCGCTGGAGAACATCATCGTAAACCTGAGTCAGACGTCCGGCGTCAACATCGTGGCGGACAAGGCGCTCCCGGTCCTCAAACAGACGCTTTCAGTTAATCTTGAGAAGGTTCGGCTCTCTGAGTTCTTCAAGTACGTCGCGCGCAACTACGACGTCCAGTTCCAGGTTGGCCCGGAACTGGTGTGGGTCACGGATGCCAAGGATCCGAAGAAACTGATGGAAGAGACGCGGTTTTACCGGCTGCGCCAGGGCTTCATCCTGCCGGCGCAGTTTGGTGTGGAAGAGTCCACACGTCAGACGATCACGGCCGGCCCCACCCGGACCGAGACCGAGACGCAAAAGTTCACCAATTTCGTGAACGACGATGCCCCGAAGATGCCGGCGCTCGAACGGGCCATCACCAATCTGTTCACCGGCTCAAAGTGGTTCATTGATTACGAACGTAACATCGTTGTGGCCCGGGGCACCCCCGAACAGTTGGAAGTGATGGAGCGGATCGTGGAGGAATTCGACCGACCGATGCAGCAGGTCTTGATCGAGGCTCGCTTCGTGACGATTTCCAAGCCGGCCTTCCTGCAACTCGGCGCGCTTTGGGAGACGGGCCGCAGCCAGGGCGCGGTGCGGACCCCCCAGGATTTCACCGGGTTGGTGGGCAACCAGAATTTCCCAAATGCCCTCAACCCCGGAGGGGGCGTCACGCCAGCGTTGGGCATTGGGCTCCAGGAAACGTTCACTAACATTCTTGGACGTGATTCCCTCAGTGCCACGATTAGCGCCTTGGAGCAGAACGGCGAAAGCCAAACACTGAGTTCTCCGCGGCTCACGGTTTTGAACAACCGCCCCGCCAAGATCAGCGACGGCAAGGTCCAGTACTATTACGAAGAATACCAGGTGAAGCAGACCGTGGGGCAGTACGTCACCGCGTCCTCCTGGGTGCCGATGGGCAAACCGACCAAGATTAACTCCGGCGCCGAGTTGAACGTCCTTGCTAGCATCAGTGGGGACGGCCAACACATCGTGCTCGCCCTCAACCCGAAGGTAAACACAGACGTGCAACTCGTCACCTACGCCACTCTCCAGGAGTCCGCTGTGGCTCAGGGGGCGACCGCTGGTTCTTTTGATATCAAGCTGCCCCAATATCGCACCCAGGAAATCTCTACGCGCGTCGTTGTGGGTTCCGGCGAAACGGTGGTCATGGGCGGCGTCCTCGAGCGGGAGCGCACCACGATGGTCGAAGCCGTGCCCATCTTGGGCAGCATCCCCATCATCGGCGCGGCTTTCCGCCGCCGCACGGAGGTGGACAAGCCGCGCTACTTGCTCATCTTCGTCACCGCCACGCTGGTCGCGGAAACGGGCGAGTATCTGCAGTACGAAGACGAGACCAAGAAGTAAGCCCGGCCGACACCGCGCATGAAGACCTTCCAACCATGGTCCCCGGGGCGGCTGATTGCCGTGGATCATGGCTCGCGTTCGGTCAAGCTGTTGCTGCTCGAGGGCGACGTCACGAGTTTGCGGGTGCTGGATCACAAGTTGGTGGACCTCCAGGAAGAAGGCTTGCTGGCCCGCGAGGAAACCCAGCGTCACCTGAGTGGCCTCTTGGAGGCTTGGGGCCACTGGCCGATCGCCATCACTCTGCCCGCCCCGTTGAGCTTCGCCCAGGTCCTGGACTTGCCCACGGGTGGCGAGCAAGACATCCCGAAAGTCATCGAGGAGCAAACGGGCCGTCTGCGCGGCTTTAGCAACAGCCCGCTCGTGTATGACGCGGTTGCGTTGACGCCCCACGCGAGGCTGCAGAAGCCATACTTCATCACCATCGCGCGCGAGGAAGATGTGGACCAGCACATCAAGCGTGTGACCACTGCGGTGAACGAGGTCCGCGACGTCTCCAGTTTTGCCAGCGCGCTGGTGAGCGCCCATCAGGCCCTGCAACCCGGCGTGCGCGACGGTTTGCTGGTGGACTTTGGCGCAAGTTCCACCGTGGTCGTGGCAGTCCGCGATGGCCAGGGCGTCTTCGCCTCCAGCTTCGGCTCGGGCAGCAATGCCCTCGCTGACGCGCTGGCCAGCGCGCGGAAGATTCCCGCCCCCGAAGCTGAAGCCCGGCTGCGTGCGCAGAATCTCTTCGCCGGCTCGGTCTCGGAGCCGTCTCTGGTTGCCGTGGCCGAGAACTGGCTGGATCAGTTGAAGAAGATGCTCGACGACTGGCGCAAACAACAGCCGGACTGGCTGCCCCCTGGCCAAGCCGTGCCCGTAACCCTCTCCGGCGGCGCTCCGCGTTTACCTGGCTTGCTTGAGCATTTGCAGGGCAGGTCCGGTTTCACCTTTGCCCGCTGGCCCAGCCTGCCGAAGCCAGAAGACGCGTTGCGACTCTCGGACTTCGCTGCCGCGTACGGCACTGCCCTTGAGGCGCTCCGTCGCCCAAGGGAGACGCCTTCGCTCCTGCCGCCTTTGCTCCGCGCCCATCGGCGCAGCCTGGAGCAGATGGCAGGCGTGAACGTGGCGTGCGTGATCTGCTTGATTGTCGCTGCCCTCCTGCTGGTTGGAGCCACCTGGCACAAGGCCTCGCTGCTCGTGCGCAAGCGTGCGCTGACCCGCCAGGCCGAGGCCGCCCTGGTTCAGATGCGACAGCTCGAAACACTCGCCCAACAAAGGGATCAGGCTTTCGTTCGCTATTGGCCTTTGCTGGACTGCCAGGAACGCACGCTGGACCTGCTGCACACGTTGCGGGTGCTCCAGCAGTCGCGCGCCGACCATGATTTCTGGTGTGTGCTCATCGCCGACAGCGACAGCTATTCTCGGGGCATGACCCTCCCCGCCGTCGTCACCAACCGCTTCGGCCAGACCAACGTCTTCTCGCTGGCGGAGGAGAGTTACACCAAGCCTTCCTTTGTCATCGAACTCTGTGTCCCTGCCCAGGGCGACCAGACGTTGAAAACCGTCGGCGATTTGGTCAGCGACCTGCGGAAAGACGCGTTGTTCAGCCGGGTGGACTCGCTGCCGGTGGCCCAGCGCCGTGCGCTTGTGGACCCCAAGGTCTTGATCCCGGATCGGCATTTTGCGGTTTCGGTGGACTTGGCCGATCTCGGCTGGCGGGGCTTGTTCCAAACCGTGCGGCTGGCCGACCCGCTCGTGGGCGGCACGAACATGCTGCGCCGCCCCTCCGCTTGGCCGCTGCCCCGCGCTCGCACCACGCCGGTGACCCCGCCGTATTACGGTCCGCCCGCCTTCACCCGACCCGACGCATGATCTCCGAGCGCAAATTGCGACGTTTCCAACTGGGGATGCTGCTGGCCGCCGGCGCGTTGTTCGCGTTCTACTGGTTCGCGTACCGCAGCCTCGGCACGTGGACCCGCGACCTCGACAAGCCCACGGCCGAACTTTGGAAACGTCTCGTCACCCAAGCCCAAACCAACACCAGCGTCCGCGCGCTGGACGAAGCTGCGCTGGCTTCGAGCATCCAGCAACTGCGCCAATCCGCCACCTATTTGCAGCAGGCCGGCCAGGCGGCCTGGTCCCGCGTCCGCCTGGACCGTGAAACCCAAGACCGCCTTGGGGAAGAGTTCCAGTTGCTCGAATTCGACCGAAACCGCTTCCAGATCAGTACTGAACTCCGGCGGGCTGCCGAGACCAAGAAGGTCCAGCTCACAGATGCGGCGCTCCGGGGTCTGCCTGAATACGACCCGGAATTAACGCCTCCGTCGTTGCACTGGGCGCAGTTGGCGTATGCCCGGCAGCTCCTCGCCACCGCCATCGCCGCCCAGCCTCGTGCCGTGAGCAATCTGAGCATGTTGCCGGTCAAGATCTACACCACTGCCGACGGCCGGGACTCCTTGCTCACCGAGTTTTCCATGCGGCTGGAAATGATCGGCTCCGCCTCCAATCTGATGACTTTCCTGAGCAGCCTGCCGCTACGCACCAACGAACTGACCGCCGCCCACTTGGAAGAGATTCCCGGCAAGAGCCAACCGTTGTTCATTGACCGCCTGATCCTCAAGAACTCGCCCGCGAATCTCAATGAATCCAGTCTCGATGTCGTCGCGGTCGGATTCTGCGAGACTCCCATATTGGAGGCTGCAAGATGACCACCCCGCTCGACCGCGGTTATGTTCTGGCTGCCAGCGTCTTCGCCATCGCCGGGCTGTTGGTTGTTCTCCTGCTGGGCACCTTTGGCGGCGAATTACCCGTGTTGCCGCGCTTCGTGCCCCCGGCGACGGTTGGCTCGTTCGGTCCGACCGACAACCGGTTGGCCCAGCTCTTTGCCCCGGCCGCCCTTGCCGTGGTGTCGCCGATCACCAACCTGCCCGCTCCGTTCTTCACCGCCTTCTTCCAGCCCCCCCCGCCCAAGCCCCCCCCGCCCGAGCCGGAAGTCAAGAAGACGCGCAAAGTCACTCTCACCTACAACGGCTACTTTGAAACCAGCACGGGTGAGAAGCGCGCCTACGTCGTCGTGGGCGGCGTAACCAGCCTGTTGCCGCTGGGCGCACCCGTGATCAGCGATTTGATGATCTCGAACATCCAACGCCTGGAGCTCACCCTGAAGCGCGCCATCACCCAGGAGGTCGCTGTCCCGTTCCGCGGAAGCAAGGAAGTTGAAATCCCCGCCGAATGAACGCTGCCGCCCAACCCGCGCCTCCTGACGTCGGCGACCTGCTCCTGCAGCAAGGCATCCTTTCCGAGAAGCAACTGGAGTTGGTTCGCCGCCGGCAAACCCGACTGGCCATCGCGCAGCATCAGGCGATCGTGGATTTGAATTACGCTTCCGAGGAGGATACCTACCGGGCGCTGGCGACGTTGAACAATCTCCAGTTTACCGACCTCAGCGACGCGACCCTCGACAAGGCCCTCTTGGAGCACGTCCCGCTGAAACTCATCTTCAACAACCAGCTCATCCCGCTGGCGCTCACCGGCGATGTGTTGACAGTCGCTGTGGCCGAACCGCCGAAACCCATTGAGCAGGGTAACCTGCGACTCCTGCTCAACAAGCGCTTCCAGTTCGTCATCACTACCCCCAGCGCGATCCACGCCACGCTGCGCAAGCAGTTCGGCCTCGGCGCGGAAACCATCCGCCAGTTGCGCGAGGAACGCGGCCCCGACGATTCGGATCGCGAAGCCGTCTTCGATGTGAAGGCGCCGGATGATGCCGCTGTGCAGGCTTCGATCGCGCGGTTTGTGGACCAGATTCTCGTCGAAGCGCTGCGCTTGGACGCCACGGACATCCACATCGAGCCGTATGCTGACCAGATTCGGCTGCGCTACCGGATTGACGGCGTGCTCCATGCCGTGCCTGTGCCAGCGGAGCTTCGCCAGCTCCACGCAGCGCTCGTCTCGCGCTTCAAGATCATGGCGTCACTGAACATCGCCGAAAAGCGCCTCCCGCACGACGGGCGCATCGCGATGAAGACCGGCGAGGAATCTTACGATCTGCGCGTTTCCATCATCCCGACCAGCCATGGTGAAACCATCTGCCTCCGGGTATTGGGCCGGCGAAGTCTGTTCCTCGACCTCGCCCAACTGGGCATGGAGCCGGAGCAGGAGGGCCTGATGCGCCAGATCACCGAACTGCCCCAAGGCATGGTTCTGCTCACGGGTCCGACCGGCAGCGGCAAGACCACGACGCTCTACGCCACGCTGGCTCACGCCAACGATGAAGGCCGGAAGATCATCACCATTGAAAACCCGGTGGAATACCAGATCGAAGGCATCTCGCAGATTCAAACCCGTGACGAGATTGGGCTGAGCTTCGCCAGCGGCCTGCGCTCCGTGTTGCGTCACGACCCCGATGTGATCCTCATCGGGGAGATTCGCGATCGGGAGACCGCCGAGATCGCCGTCCGCTCCGCCCAGACCGGCCACCTGGTGTTCTCAACCCTGCACACCAACGACAGTATTAGCGCCATCACGCGGTTGCTGGAAATGGGCATCGAACCCAGTGTGCTGGGCTCATCCCTCGTCGCCAGCATCGCCCAGCGCCTGGCCCAACGCGTCTGCCGTCACTGCCTCGCCCCGGATCCGCAGCCCGACCAGGAACTGCTGGACGAGATGGCGAACGCCCTTGGCATCCCGCCCGCGGATGTTCGGGCCTGGGTTGGCAAGGGCTGCGTGGAATGCAGCAACCGCGGCTATCGTGGCCGGGTGGCGCTTTACGAGTTCTTCATGCTCAACGACGAGATTGCCGACCTTTTCGAACCCGGCGTGAAGACCAGCCATCTGCGCGAAGCCGCGCGTCGTCACGGCTGGCGTTCCTTGCGTGAAAGCGGTTGGACCAAGGTCCAGCTCACGCTGATTTCTCTGGCCGAGTTGCAGCGCCTCACCCGCCGGATCAAACCCACGGCCTGAGGCGCGGGCTGTGTCGTGACGCGTTGGGCCAGGGATCGAAACAAAAAGGACGGTGTTTTACGCCGTCCTCGGTTCCCAAAGCGCCCGCTTTGGTGAAAATCAAGCCTTCGCAGCTTCCGGTTTCTTCCAGGTGCGCTTCGGCGGTTTGATGACCAAGCCCTTCTTGATGGCGCTGGCGGCCACGCGAATATAGCGCACCTCACCGTCCACGACCGCCTTCACGCGTTGCAGGTTGGGCATGAACTTGCGCTTGGTAATGGCGGTGACGTGCGTTCCAATACCGCCCGACTTCTTCGACTTACCACTGCGCCAAATCTTGCTGCCTTTAATCGAGCCTTTGCCGGTCAATTCACAAATTCGTGCCATATCAATCTTCTTTCAATTCAGGGCCGCAGAAGTTAACACCCGGCGCGCTTGTGGCAAGCACCAATTCCAGTCTATCGCGGGGCGGCGCTCAATGCCGGATGAGGTCGTGCGCGCTGTTCACCTGACTCCCTGCCATGACATCAGCACGCCGGTGAAGAAGATGGTCGCGAAACTTGGCCAAGACGCGCGCGTCGCCGTGCTGCCGCAAGGGCCGTTGAGCTTTCCGCATCTGAGCTTCCAAGACACGCAGAGTCTTCCCACCCCAAGGGTGATTCGGAGGCCGCCTCAACGTGCTGTCGGCATCCTGCCGACAGAACTGCCTGAGACCGGGAAGGAAGATAGAGCTTCAGGCGAGACGCCGGAAGCACGCTGGAAGTCGCCAGGGATCGGAGGTGAAGACACGGTCGCAGCGCGGATGCCATTCTGCTGACGTGAGTTTTCAGGACAGCTTGGACTGTTCATTTTGCTTCCCGCTATTCGCGGACTGTGGAAACTGGCGGTATGAAACAGCTCAACCGTCGTGAATTCCTTGGCTTGGCGGCCGCCGGTACGTTCGCAGCCACTCAGGTTTCCTCCGTCGGCGCCGAAGCCCCCGCAGGCGACCGAAAGATCAACCTCGGCCTGATCGGCTGCGGTTGGTATGGCCTCGTGGACGTGAAAGCCGCGTTCAAGGCCGGCGGGGTCGAGGTGGTGGCGATTTGCGACGTGGACAGCGAGCACCTGATTAAGTCCGCCGACGAGATTGAGAAGCTCCAGGGCGCGCGCCCGAAGACGTTCAAGCTCTATGAGGAACTGCTCACCACGCCGGGTTTGGAGGCCGTCATCATCGCGACGCCACCACATTGGCACGCGCTCCAGTTCATCGCTGCGGTCGAGAAGGGCC